>JAZNZG010000203.1:0-10331 GCA_045594825.1 Faecousia sp.
TGACCGTGTACGGCACCTATGATGCAGACGGCACCAACCGTTACGACGCAATGAGCGTACAGCCTGTTGCAGGTGACACCGTCACCGTCTACGGTATCATCGGTCAGTACAACGGTACTGCTCAGATGAAGAACGGCTGGATCGTTGAGCATGTTTCCGGTGAGGACACAGGTGACGACAACACCGGTGATGATGACACCACCGGCGACGACACCACAACCACCACTCTGACCAGCGGCGAATACGTCATAACCGCCTCCAACGGTGCGATCGTTGGTGTTTTGGATACCAGCACAACCAATGCTTGGGTAACCACCGGCAATGCAAGTTCTGTATGGACTGTGACAATTACCGGTGACACAGCTACCCTGTGTGACGCAAACGGTGCTTATATTGCTCCTAAGGGCGGCAACAACAATGGTATTATTGCAGGCGAGTATAGCTGGAGTGTGGTAGAGAATGAAGATGGCACATACTCTTTCTACGGACAGGATGATGACACTGTTGCATTGGCAAGCAACCACAATTCTGATTACAAGTTCCGCGGTTACAAGATTGCCACTCTGACCGGCAATACAGCAAGCCAATACACCAGCACCTTCACACTGGCACCTGCCAGCTCCGGCGGCTCCGGTGACTCCGGCGATGACTCCGGTTCCGAGGACGAGACTACTGAGCTGGACACCCTGGAAAAGCAGATCACTGCAGCCAACGCTCTGGCAAACGGTGCATATCTGGATGTAGAATCCACCATTACCGGCACCATCACAGATACACCTGCTGCTTCCAGCTATACAGAAGGTGCTTATAAGTTCACCGTTTCTGACGGCACCAACAGCCTTCTGTGCTACTATGTTCCCGTAACCGGCGGCACTCCCGAAAACGGTGACACCGTCACCGTTACCGGTAAGCTCACCGCTTACAACGGTGCTGCCCAGTTTGACGATTCTGCAGCTGCAGTGATCGTAGAAAAGGGTGAAGCTGCTGCCGCTCCTACCGATCCCAAGGAAATCGTGGACGCAGCATTTGCGTTGAGTACCGGTGAGAGCCTGCCTTATGAGTGCACTTTGACCGGTGTGATCACAGAAATCGTATATGAGTACAGCGAACAGTACAAGAACATTACTGTGAACATCGAAGTGGAAGGCTCCAGCAGCACAAAGATCCTGCAGTGCTTCCGCCTAAAGGGCACCGGTGCTGAAAGCCTGGCTGTGGGTGACACCATTACTGTTACCGGCACCATCATCAATTACAACGGCACCATCGAGTTCAATTCCGGCTGCACGCTGGACAACGTGGTTTCCGCTTAATAAACCATTCACCTAAAAAAGAAGGACCGCCCAAGGGCGGTCCTTTTTTACTTGCCGTTAACGGCGAAGCTCTTTGATTTTGTTGTAGACTGTCATTTCCGCACGGTCGGTGGTCAAAGGCATAATGGATATGTAGCCGGCGGTGACGGCATCGGCATCGATGGTCATGTCATCCCGGTATTCATAAATCTTAATGCCTTTGGGGCGGAACATGTTGTTTTCCTCCGGCACAAATTCGTCGGAGTAGAAAGGTCCGCCCTGGCGGGTGACCCGAATGCCCTTGGGCTGCGGGGGGATGTTCACATTGTACAGACTGTGCAGCTCCATGAGCTTATGTTCCCGGATAAAATCAAAAATCTCTGTCAGGTTATCTGTGGCATGGTCATAATTACCGTGGCTGGTGGACAGGGCGATGGCGGGAACATCCAGGTTTGCCGCTTCAAAGCAGGCACCCACCGTACCGGAGTACATGATATCCGTACCCAGGTTAAAACCCCGGTTTACACCGGAGATCACCAGGTCAAACTGAAGATTCAGTCCCAAAACGGCATACCGTACACAGTCTGCCGGGGAGGAATCCACGGTGTAGGCAGGCACTCCGGGAGCCAGCTCCACCTGCAGCACCTCAAAGCTTTGATGCAGCTCGATACAGTGACTCTTGCCGCTTTGCTCAAATTTAGGTACCACGGTGGTAACCTCTCCCAAGCCTTGGCACCATTTGATCAGGGGTACCAGCTGTGGGGCATTTGCACCGTCGTCGTTGGTAATCAGTATTCTCATAGCCAGTCCTCATGTGTCTGCTTGTATTCTTTGACCAGTGCATCTGCGTCACGAAGCAGAGCCTGGATCTCTTCCTCACCGTAAACGGTGGCACCGCTGGCACAGGCGTGACCGCCGCCCCGGTACTTTTCTGCAATAGAATTGATGTGGACGAAACGGGAACGCAGACGGACCCGGATGGAGCCTTCAGCGTCACCGTTCTCGATAAAGGCGGCCCAGCAGATGCAACCACGGATGGAATCCAGGGTGCCGACTACGGCACTGGCCTGCTCCAAAGAGAGGGAGAACTTCTCCTGCATGGTTTTATCCACAAAAATGTAGGCCACACCGTTTTCGGTGATCTGCATTTTTTCGTAAATGTAGGCCTTGAACTTCAAATATTCAAAGGCTTCCAAGTAAAGCCGGGCATACAGGGTTTGAATATCCACGCCCACATCCAGCAATGTAGCCGCAGCCCGGAGGGTATCGCCGCTTACGCCGTCATACTTGAATCGGCCGGAGTCCGTAACCATACCGGTATACAGGTGCGTGGCAGCTGTGGAATTGAGCACCAGCTCGTCCCGGAAGGTCTCATAGAAATCCACGATCATCTCGCAGCAGGAGGAACGCTCTTCCTCTACCCAAATATAGTCGCCGTAGCTTTCCAGGGGGATATGATGGTCGATTTTTACAAGCTCCTTGCACAGCTTGTACTTTTTGTTGGAGATGCGGGCTTCAGACGCAGTATCCACAACGATGCCCAGGGCATCGGCATAAAGAGCATCGTCCACAGGCTCATCCTCAGGACCCATAAATTCCAGGTAAGCAGCGGTGTCCTTGTCGATGAGATAGACTTCCTTTTCCGGCCAGGTTGCAAGGATCAGCTCCTTCAGTCCCTTGGAAGAACCCACGCAGTCGCCGTCGTTGCGGACATGGCGGAACAGGAAGATCCGGGGATATTCTTTGATTTTATTTAAAATTGCCTGTTTGATCTCAAAATTCATTCTGCTTCTCCTATCAGTTGATCCAGGTCACGCAGCATAGCCATGGCGGTTTCCCGGTCCGGGACAGTGGCACCGCTGGCCTTCATGTGACCGCCTCCGCCGTATTTGACGGCGATGGGATTGATATTATAACGGTTGGAACGCAGCTCGCACAGCACGCCTTTTTCCGTTTCTGTGAAATTGACCCAAATATCCACGCCCTTGATATCCGCCATGGTATTGACCATGCCCCGGGAGACCGTAAAGGTGTCGGCCTGTAATGCAGCAAATTCTTCCAAGGTGGTATAAATATAGGCAACATTCTTGGGGGTGAACTGGATTTTTAAAATAAATTTCGCTTTCAGCTGCTTGGAGGTAAAATCGTCGGCGTACAGATCCCGGAACAGCTGGTTGGTATCAAACTTCTGCTCCATAAGGAAAGATGCCAGACGGAAGGTCTGGGCGGTGGTGCCGTCATAACGGAAACGACCGGAGTCGGTGACCATGCCGGTGTACAGACTTTTGGCGGCCAGGGGATTCAGCCGAAGCCCGCAGCTGTATGCAAACTCTGCAACCAAACCGCAGCAGCTCTCATAGCCGGTGTCGATAACCTCGATATCGGCGATCTTGCCGCAGAAAATATGGTGATCCAGCCGCACAGTCTTTTCTGCCAGGGCGTACCGGTCATCGCTGATAAGGTGCGTGGAGGCACTGTCTAAAATAATGGCCAGAGCATTGGAGTACATGCTGTCGGGAATCTCATCCATTACGGCGTCTTCCATAAAACCGAAGAAACCGGGTGCGTCACCTACGATATAGATGTGCTTTTCGGGGAAATTCTCCCGGAGCAAATGCTTTAGGCCGATCTGACTGCCCAGGGCATCGCCATCGGGGCGGTTGTGCCGGTGAATGATAATGGTGTCGTAGGCCAAAATGGCCTGCAGAACTTCTTGAAACATGAAAAAACCTCTCTGTTTTTACCGGGAATATTGCATCACCGGGAAAATTGGGATATAATCGTTACAGAATATTATAGCATATTTGATTTATTTTGACAACGAAAATATATAAAGGGAGAGCAATATGACAGACATTCTCCTTGTTGACGGCAGCAATCTGCTGTTTCAAATGTTTTACGGCATGCCGGCCAGAATCACAAACTTCCAGGGACGGCCCATCCACGGCACATTGGGCTTTATGGGAGCACTGCTGAAGGTCATAAGGGCCCTTCGGCCCACCTGCGTAGCGGTGGTGTTTGACGGTGAAGGTGAAAACGGGCGGAAGTTAATTGACGAAAACTATAAGGCAAACCGTGAGGATTACAGCTCCATGGCAGAGGAGGACACTCCCTTCGGTCAGTTGCCGGATATTTACGCAGCCCTGGACTACTTGGGGATCTGTCACCGGGAAACCACAGACTGCGAGGCAGACGACTGGATCGCAGGCTATGCACTGCGGTATGGCGGGGAGCACCGCATTACGATCTTATCCCAGGACAGCGACTTTTTCCAGCTGATTGGAGATAATGTGCAGGTCCTGCGATACCGGGGAAAGAACTCTCAGCTGTGGGGTCCGGACTACATACAGCAAAAGCTGGGGATCCGCCCTGGACAATACGCCTACTTCAAAGCCTTGACCGGTGATGCGGCAGACAACATCCGGGGCGGGGATAAGATCGGTCCCAAGACCGCCGCGGCCCTGTTAAACCGGTTTTCCACGCTGGAGGAGATCCTACAGAATACGGAGCAGGTCGCAAAACCGTCTGTCCGGCGATCGTTGGAGGAAAATGCCGGGCGGCTGCGAATCAACTATGAGCTGATCTGCCTGAGGGGTACATCCAATCTCCCATTTAGCCTGGAAGAAATGGCCTGGCAGGATACGGGTGAAACATCCACCCAGGTGCTTACGGCAGTTGGTGTAAAATAAAAAGTGTGTTCAGTTTCCTGAACACACTTTTTGTTTTAGTACAGGCCACCTGCACGGATATATTCGGCGATGAGGTCCCGGGCATAGACCGGTGCACCGTAACGCTCAATTTCCGTCAGATTGTTGGGACCATAGGTGGAGGTATAGGAATCCACCACGATGTAATAAGTGGCGTCGGGGTCCAGATTATCCCGCACTTCCTCACCGTAGAGACTGCAGCAAATGAAGTAGTTGCTGTTGTCAGATTCAAAGAACTTATCCCTGAGATCTCTGCCCTTAACGGAGCAGAGCACCAGCTCGTTGTCAAAGGGGAACAGGGTCTGAAGCTGAGCGTAGGTCACATCACCGTGGGCCAGATAGCCGGGGCTGCGGATGGAGATAAAACCGCCGCCCAAAACGATGTCGTACTGGGAGCCCCACTTTATCATACCTTCCATATAATAAAGGTCTGCCACCAGCTGACGCATAGTGTTGCCGGGACGGGAGGTTTGGATGGTACCCAGCACTTCAAAAGCATCTGCCAGCTCTGCCGAAAAAGCTTCCTTCAGTTCCTCCACAATGGGGTCGTCTGCCAGGTTTTCGTACTCGTTGTCCTTAATAAGGTTGGTTTCCAAAATGGTATAGGTGCCGTCAATGGCGTGGATCTGCACCTGGGCGTGAGAAATGCCGTTGGCATTATCACCGCCGTGCTGCAGGTGATAGACACCGGCCTCGTCCTCCAGAAGATACTGCTGATGAGTATGAGCCTCAAAGGAAAGATCCACATAGCCGTCGGACAGGGAAGGATCGTAGTAAGCAGAGAGCTTGCCGTTGTTGACGGTGGTGGGTCTGGAGTAGCTGTCCCCTAAGCCGTCGTGGATAATGTAGACGATAAAATCTGCTCCCTGGCTGCGAAGGGCGTCTGCCTCTTCTTTAACAAGCCGGGTCAGCTCATCGCCCACCTTGAAATAGACATCCTTTGTATGATCCGAGGCGATGGAGGAGTAGCAATCGCCGATAGCACCGATGATGCCCACCTGCACACCGTCACACTGCACGATCACGGAGCTTTGGCAATATTCTTCCTGAGCATCGGTATCCGGGTCGTAAACATTGATGGCAAGGAGCGGGAACTCGGCCAACTCTGCGTTTGCGGCGATGGGATCTTCACCCCAGTCAAACTCGTGATTGCCCAAAGCCATGGCGGCAAAGCCCAGATCGTTCATCCACTCGGTTGTCAGGGCACCGTTTGTCAGGTTGGATTCTGCACTGCCCTGCCACATATCGCCGGAGGACAGCAGGATCACATTGTCCTTGGTGGCCTGGGCGTTCCGCAGATAGGTGGTCATCTCGTCCACACCGGGGTGCAGCTCGCCATCAAAGATCTTGCCGTGGAGATCGTTGATATTATAAAAATCAATGGTAATGATGACAGAGTTTCCGCACTCGTCACAGATGTCATCAGCATTTTCGTCCACATGCTCCAGGCAGCCGGGCTCTTCCGTGGGGGGCGGCTCGGTTGCTGTGGGTTCAAGCATCTGCTCCGATTGGGAGGGCTGTGTGCATCCGGTGAGGAGCAGAGCAAAGCACAGCACAACAAGAAGTAAACTTTTTTTCATAAAATATCACCTTTTTCAAAATTGCCATATTATTTTACAGTAAAACCTGTCAATATGCAACTGTCTGTGACAAAATACCCTGTTCTTTTTGAAAGGGAATATGTTTTCTTGCCAATCTTTTCAGGTTGTGCTATATTGATAGAAAGAAATAGACGGAGGGAAAGATAATGGAGCTGCACTACAATGCATTTATTTCATACCGGCACCATCCTGACGATATTCGTGTTGCCACAGATATTCACCGCAGCCTGGAACGGTTTAAGGTCCCCAAGGCCATTCGCAAGCGGGGAAAGAGCATTGAGCGGCTGTTCCGTGATAAGGACGAGCTGCCCATTACAAGCTGCTTAACAGACGATATTTATCGTGCATTGGAAAATGCAGACTTTCTGATCGTCATTTGCTCCGTCCATACCAAAGAATCGGTGTGGGTACAGCGGGAGATCGAAACCTTCCTCAAGACCCACGACCGCAATAAGGTGCTGACGGTTTTGGCCAGCGGTGAACCCTATGATGTGATCCCGGAGATCCTGCTGTACGAAGATGTTAAGGATCCCGTCACGGGTGAGATCACAAGAATGGAGATCGAGCCCCTGTCCTGTGACTGGCGAATGAGCCGTAAAAAAGCGGTGCGGGAAGAATTGCCCCGCCTGGCAGCTGCCCTCTTGGGATGCGGTTATGATGAGCTGCGTCAGCGGCAGCGGCAGTATCGCATGCGTCGTATGGTCACGCTGTTCTCTGCAGCACTGGTGGCTTCCCTGGGGCTGATGGCATATTTCCTCCACACCAGCATACAGATCCAAAAGGCCAACGATGAGCTCCATGAAGCCAATGAGATCATCACAGCTGCCAACGAAGAGATTCGCCAGGCCAATATTCAAATTCAGGACAATTTGGATCAGGCATTGTGGAATCAGTCGGAATACCTTGCATCCAGTGCCGGAGAAAGAATGGACGCAGGCGACCGGTTGACGGCCATTTCCCTGGCTTTGGCAGCATTGCCCACAGAAGAAGGGGAACGGCCCTATGTACCTGCGGCAGAGCAGGCTCTCAGTATGGCACTGTCTTCCTATGAAGCAGAGGCAGAGCTTATGGCATTAGGTGCGTTCCGTGCGGATGCTTTGATACAGGATTTCTGCCTTACCCAGGACGGAGCGACCCTCTATATCAAGGACGCCCGTAACACCATTACGGTATGGGACACTGCCACATTCCAAAAAATAGCTGCCATTGACATGACAGCACACTCCAGCTTTGATATGTTCGTCACAGCGGGAGGAAATCTCGTTATTAAAACCAATGATTCTGAAACAAACCTGTTCTGCTACGGTCCTGATGGAACGCTCCTGTGGGATGAAACATACTGTCAGGATACTGCCATGCAAGCAGATGGAACGGTTTTGTTCGTAATGCAGGACGAAAGCTACGATACCTACCGGATCTTGTTCCTGGATCCTGAGAGCGGTGAGCCTGTTCGCAGCAGCATTGAACTGCCCGAAAATGGCCTGGAATCCTATCCGGCTGCTTTTATGCGGGAAGAATACCAACCCCAATGGCCGCTGACGATCCGGTACAAAGAAGGGGAGTATAAGTGCGTGTACCTGCTGGACACGCAGACAGAAGAACTGCGGGAGCTGCTACGCTACCAGGAAATGTTCGGGAGTACAGAGGGAAGAATTGACTGCGTTTCCTTCAACCGGGACGGAAATGTTTTGGTATTCATCAATGATGGTCGAGGCTATATGAACGGCTGGTACCAGTCCTACACTTACTCCAGCCCCGCAGGTGAAAATATCATCTGTTATGACCGCAACAGCGGCAAGGTGCTGTGGAAGTCCCAGATAACGACCCATGCATACAACAGCCTGCGTGTTATGGAGCAAATTCCGGAAACGGACAATATTCTGTGCTTGTGCGGTAATACATTCATGGTTTTGGAAGGCTCCACCGGTAAGGAACTGGCTTCCTGTGTAGCACCCGCGATCCCCTTAACAATCCAGGTGGACGCGGAAAAAGCCTGGGGCATGCTGCAGAACGGCTCTTATTTCAGCTATGATTACGCAGAAAATTCTTGCCAGACCCTGCAGTATGTGGATGCAACATTGCTGGATGCGGACATCAACGGCGGCACATATTGCCTTAAAGAGATGAGCACGGAAGTGGTGGTATACCGTTACAACAAAGATGAATCCGGTGTGGAATTTACCGGCGACGGGGTTTCTTCCATTTCTTACCGTGCCGTAAAGGACAATTTGCTGGCATTGGCATCTTACAGTAAGCTGACCCTGGTAGACATGGAAAAGAATGAACAGGTGTGGTCTGTGGATTACAGCGGTTCCTATGAATTTTTTGGATTCTCTCCCGACGGGACCTGCCTGCAATCGTGGGCACCTTATGATAAGAAACTTCTGTTCCACGACATCGCTACCGGTGAAGTGAAAGAAGTACCTGTTCCTGTTGAATTTGATGACATATATACATATTTTGACTCTCCCGCATTTTGCTCCGGAAGAAACTTATATTTTATGATCGAGGGAGAAAACTTCCTGCGGATGTGCCGGTATGATATGCAGACCGGGGAGCGTACAGATTGGGCTCTTCAGGGACAGCCCAAGGCAGATTACAGTAAATCCTCGGTGATTTTGGGAGCAGATGAAAACTATGTATGGTTCTGGCAGGGCACTGGCAGCGTGACGGAGCTGAAGCTGGCTGACGGCACGACCCGCATTTTGGCAAAGGATATCCAGACCCAGCCCAAATGCCTGCTGGAAGACGGACGGCTGATTTTGGCAGCAGGCAACCAGGTGCAGTGCATGGTTCCCGGTGGGGAAGTGCTGTACATATTCTCCCTGGGCGAAACAAAGGCAGTCAGCATGTTTGTATACAAAGAGCAGCTACTGGTATTGTGTGATGATGGCGACATCTACCGTTTTGATGAAGACGGCATACTGCTGTCCAAATTTGAACAGACGGTATTTGACTCGTTCTACACCAATGTGAAATACTCGTCGGATGATCCCTTGGCCGTTTCCTGGCATGTGACAGGGGAGGGTGATCTGATCGTTAATTCCTTTGCTGCCGGTAATATCATCGACATCGAAAACTGGCAGTGCCGTGCCTTTGTACCGTACTTCGTCACCTACTATGCAAAGGGCAATAAGATGATCACCCGTTCCGGCAGTACCTTGATGGCATATACACCGTACACGACCCAGCAGCAAATGGACCGGGCACGGGAAGAACTGAACGGATACGAACTGAGCGATGAATTAAAGGCCTTCTATGGCCTGGACTGAATGGAGGACAATGATGCATAACTATATTTTGGTTGCTGCTTTGGCCATGGGTGTATTTGCAGCAATGGTTTTCCTGCTTGCCTCCAACCCCAAAATTTCGGGCAGGATCGCAGGAATTTCCCTTGTGATCGCTACCCTGGGCGGTATCTTCTTCTATGGTTATGGTTTTGCCGCAACACAGGAGAATCTTTCCGTGGCTGTGGTTCGGGCACTGCTGGGTATCTGCGGCATGTTCCTGGGCAATATGGACTTGTCCGAGGTTGCGGATGCACCGCTACTGGAAAATCAGTGGGTGCAGCTCCTGTTTTGGCTGGTGCACCTGGCCGCGTTGTATGCTACCGCCAGTGCAGCCATTGCTGCTTTGGGGGCAGGAGCACTGCGAAAGCTGCGGCTGCGGCTGGCAAGACGGAGCCAATTAAATATTATATACGGTGTCAGCGATACCTCTGTTACCCTGGGACG
>JAZNZG010000204.1:0-5198 GCA_045594825.1 Faecousia sp.
GACCTGGCACGGCGGGATTTTACTGTCAACGCCATCGCCTATTCCCCGGAGGAGGGCTATGTCGACCCCTTTGGCGGGCAGGAAGACCTGCACCGTGGCTGCCTGCGTTGTGTAGGCGAGCCCGCAACCCGCTTTACTGAAGATGCCCTGCGGATCTTGCGGGGTGTCCGCTTTGCTGTACGCTTTTCCCTTACACCCCAGGAAGAAACGGAACAGGCTATGATTCAGCTTGCTCCCCTTATGGACAAGCTTGCCCGGGAACGGGTCTTTGACGAGCTGTGTAAGCTGCTGCCTTTGGTAACGGCAGAAGATCTATTGCGGTACTGCCCTGTTTTGCTGCAGGTCATTCCGGAGCTGAAGCCCAGTGTGGACTTTCAGCAGCACAGCCCGCACCATGTATACGATGTGTTTACCCACACCGCCCATGTGGTGGAGGCTGTACCGGCAGACCTCACTCTGCGGTGGGCAGCCCTTCTTCACGATATTGGCAAGCCCTCCTGCTTTACCCTGGATGAAAACGGCCGCGGGCATTTTCTGGGTCATGCCCAGCAAAGTGCCACTATGGCCGACGAGATCTTACGCCGGCTGAAATCCCCCACCGCTTTGCGGGAACAGGTGGTACTGCTGATCCGTCAGCATATGACGCCCCTGACACCGGACAGGCATATCCTCCGCCGTCGTTTGGGCCAGTATACACAGGCCGGAGTGAGGAGCATGCTGGCTCTGCAAAGAGCCGATTTTGGCAGCAAGGGTACCGGCACCAAAGAAGAATCGGCTGTCTTTGATGAAGTTGAAGATTTACTGGCACAGATCATTGCCGAGTCAGACTGCCTTACCGTCCGCAGCTTGGCTGTGGATGGCCGGGATCTTATAGCTCTCGGCTTTGCCCCCGGTCCCAAGCTGGGACAATGCCTGGAATTTCTGCTGACCCAAGTGCAGGAGGATCGCCTGCATAACGAAAAGCCTGTCCTGCTCCGGGCCGCACAGGCATATTTACAGGAGGTATTATTATGAAGATCGCCGTCGTTACCGGTGCCAGCTCCGGCATGGGCAGGGAGTTTGTCCTGCAGCTGTCTGAATATGTGGATGTGGATGAAATTTGGGCCATCGCTCGTCGGGAGGACGCTCTGAAAGCATTGCAGGCTGCCGTCCCCGTCCGTCCTGTGGTGCTGGACCTTTTGGAGCCGGAGAGCTTCCGTGTATATGCAAACCTGCTGGAGCAGGAGAAACCGGATGTAAAGCTTTTGGTCAACGCAGCCGGCTTCGGCAGATTCGGCAAGGAGGAAAATATTTCCATCGACGACTGCTGCAAAATGATCGATCTGAACGCCAAAGCTCTGCTTGTCATGACCCGGCTTACCCTCCCCTATATGAGCCGGGGCAGCCATGTTCTGCAGCTGGACAGCCTTTCTGCTTTCCAGCCGGTCCCCTACATCACCACCTACGGTGCCACCAAAGCCTTCGTTCTCAGCTACAGCAGAGCATTGAATCAGGAGCTGAAACCCAAGGGCATCCGCATGATGACCTTGAATCCTGCCTGGGTCAAAACGGAGTTTTTCAATCATGCTTTCCGGACTAATCAGAAAGATGTGCAGTATTTTAATTATGTATATGAGGCAAAAGATGTGGTATCAACCGGCCTTAGGGACCTGTACAAGACAAAGCGGGACATTTCCATTCCCGGGCTGCCGGTGAAGCTCCAGGTGTTGCTTGTAAAGCTGCTGCCCCATAAGCTTGTGATGAAAACCTGGATCGGTCAGCAGAAAAACGCCAAGAACGGCGAAGGCCTTACCACATAAACTTATGGAGTTTCTTTTGAAGATCGCCGGGCATACCGGAAAGGTGCATGCTCTTTTCGAAAGCACGCCATTGTATTTAAAAGCATATTTAACGGAAGATCCGCCGGAATTTACCGTCACCGTTACCCGGGAAGACATCGCCTTTGAGCAGGCAGACCTTTTAGCCGAAGCCCATCGGGAGGGATTCCGGGAACGGGTCTTCACCGACCCCTTTTTGGAGCGGGCTGCCATCCAGCGGCAGTTTGCCGAATATCTTTTTGATTTTGATACTTTGCTGTTTCACGGCAGTGCCATCGCTTTGGATGGAAAGGGGTATCTTTTTACCGCCGACAGCGGCACAGGAAAATCCACCCACACCCGACTTTGGCGGGAGGTATTTGGAGCGTCTGCTGTGATGGTCAATGACGACAAACCCTTTCTGCAATTTAAGGACGGGCAGGTTTTGCTCCACGGTTCCCCCTGGAGCGGCAAACACGGCCTGGACAGCAATATTTCTGTCCCTCTGGCAGGTATTTGCCTGCTGGAACGGGGCAAAGAAAATTCTATCCGTACCGCATCACCAGAGCAGATGCTTCCCATGCTGCAAAAGCAAAGCTATCAGCCTTTGGATAATGCCCGCCACGACCGCTTTTCGGAGCTGGTGGAGCAGCTGTGCCACAGTATTCCCCTGTGGCACATGGCCTGCAACAAAGAGCCCGCCGCTGCCATTATGGCCCGTAATGCCATGAAATAGCTTTTTGGGCTGAAAAATGTACAAAACCATGTGATTTTCATTGTTCTTTTTGAAAAAAATGATATGATAGATGGGTAATATTAAAACGGAAAGGAACATATTATGCGAAATATCATTAACATCAATGATAGCTGGAAGTTCATCCGGGAAGATGCCGGTCTGCCTGCTGTTTATCCCGCAGACTGGACCGATGTCAATCTGCCCCACACCTGGAATGCCGTGGACGGCAACGACGGCAACGGCAGCTATTACCGGGGCAAGTGCTGGTACGCCAAGACATTTGAGACTCCTAAACAGCCTTTGGCCGGCGGTCGGGTCTTTGTGGAATTCATGGGTGCCAACTCCGAAGCAACCGTATATGTCAACGGAGAAAAGGTCACCTACCATGAGGGTGGCTACTCCACCTTCCGTGCCGACATCACCGGGCTGTGCAAGGAAAACGGAGAGAATTTGCTGGTAGTTTCCGTGTGCAACGAGGCAAATGATTTCGTCTATCCCCAGAACGCAGACTTTACCTTCTACGGCGGTCTGTACCGGGATGTGAACATCATCAGCGTTCCCAACGCCCACTTTGATCTGGAGTACTACGGCGGCCCCGGCATCATGGTCACCCCCAAGCCCGCTGACTGCGGCGGTGCAACCTTTGAAGTGGAAGCCTTTGTAAAGAATGCCGACGAGAACTTCACCGTTCAGTATGCCATCTATGACGAAGAAGGTAGCGAAGTGGGCTACGCAGTCCGTCCTGCCGACGCTGCCAAGACCACCATTTTTGTTCCCGATGTACAGCTGTGGGATTTTGAGAATCCCTACATGTACTCCGTGGTGGCACAGCTGCAAAGAAGAAATGAGACCTATGATGAAATCGGTACCCGTGTAGGTGTTCGCACCTTCCGCTGCGATCCCCAGGAGGGCTTCTATCTTAACGGCGTGCTGACACCCCTGCGTGGTGTTTCCCGCCATCAGGACATCGTCTACATCGGCAACGCACTGACCGCTGAGGATCACTATAATGATGCCTGTATCATTAAGGAGCTGGGTGCCAACACCATCCGCCTGGCCCATTATCAGCACTCCCAGGATTTCTACGATGTATGTGACGAGCTGGGCTTCGCCATTTGGGCAGAGATCCCCTTTATTTCCGTTATGAGCAAGAACCCCGCCGCTCATCAGAACTGCATCCAGCAGATGAAGGAGCTGGTAGTTCAGAACTACAACCATCCCTCCATCATGTTCTGGGGCATTTCCAATGAGATCCTCATCGGCGGCATCTCCGAGGAGCTGGTGGCCAACCACAAGCAGCTGCATGCTCTGTGCAAAGAAATGGATCCCACCCGACTCACCACCATCGCCCACGTTTCTTTCACCCCCATCGACGGCCCCATGCACTACATCACCGACACCGAAAGCTATAACCACTACTTCGGCTGGTACGGCGGCAAGATGGAAGACAACGGCCCCTGGCTGGATAACTTCCATGCAAAGCATCCCAACATCCCCCTGGGCGTTTCCGAGTACGGCTGTGAAGGCATCATCACCTATCACGGTCCCGAGCCCAAGTGTAAGGACTACTCCGAAGATTATCAGGCTCTGTACCACGAGCATATGGCAAAGGTGCTGGACGAGCGTCCCTGGATCTGGTCCTCACATGTTTGGAATATGTTTGACTTTGGCTGTGCAGCCCGTAATGAGGGCGGTGTAGCAGGCCGCAACAACAAGGGCCTTGTTACCATCGACCGTCTGACCAAGAAGGACAGCTACTATATTTACAAGGCATACTGGAATCCCGCACCCATGGTCCACCTGTGCGGCAAACGCTACGCCCAGCGTGCCGGCAATGTTAGAGAAATCAAGGTCTACACCAACCAGGATACCGTTGCTCTGTATCTGAACGGCCAGCTCGTCGGCGAGCAGGCCGCTGTTGACCACATCTGCCGCTTTGATGTCACTTTGGCAGAAGGTCAAAACATCTTCCTGGCAGTTGCTAACGGCATTAAGGACACCATGACCATCGAAAAAGTAGAGGCAGAGCCCGAGATCTACACCCTGCCTCAAACCGACGACGGCAACGAAGGTGCTGCCAACTGGTTCATCGCCTCCGGTGATGTGGAACTGGATGACGGTCCCATGGAATTCCCCGAGGGTAAGATCAGCATCAAGACTCCCCTGTCTGAGATTTTGAAAAATGAAGCGGCCTGGGAATTCTTCACCAAGCTGACCGGCGGCAAGCTGGGACCCGACGCACCCATGTGGGCAATGATGCAGAACTTCAATCTGGAGACGCTGATGACCATGATGGGCAACGCTCCCGAAAGTGCCCTGAAGGCACTGAACAAGCAGCTCACCGCATTCGATCTGGTTGACTGATGATCCATTAAGTCCGGAGCATCTTGCGATGTTCCGGACTTTTGCTTTGAAAATACCCTTTCTATACTATCGACGAATGTCCCCTTCTGTGTTATAATGGTTTTTACTATGAACACGGAGGGGCATTTTTATGGGCAAAGTAAATATATGCGTCGGTTTGCTGGCCCATGTGTGTGCCAATAGAGGAGAACCACACCTTTGCATCCACAATACATTAAAAATCCGAACGCATTTCCCATTGGGAGTATGTTCGGATTTGTCTTTGGTACAACCAAAATACAAACCACCAAGCGGGGGGTATG
>JAZNZG010000205.1:0-3414 GCA_045594825.1 Faecousia sp.
CTGCCTGCCTGGGTAAGATTTTCTGCGTTGAACACCACAAAGCTCAACACCACAGCCAGCAGCACATAGATATGCCGCAGCACTTTGGGAAGTTTCTGGATGGCCGGCACTGATTTTTCCAGCAGAAGCAATCCTGCAAAAATCAGGCCCCATATCACAAAGTTCCAGGCTGCTCCGTGCCACAGACCAGTAAGCATCCATACCACCAAAATATTCAGCAGCCAGCGGCTCTTTTTTACCCGGTTGCCGCCCAGGGGGATATACACATAATCTCTGAACCAGCTGCCAAGGCTGATATGCCACCGCCGCCAAAATTCCGTTACAGAGCCGGACAGGTAGGGATAGTTGAAGTTCTCTACAAACCGGAAGCCCAACACTCTTCCAAGGCCAATGGCCATATCGGAATAACCGGAAAAATCAAAATAGATCTGCAGCGTGAATGCAATGGCGTACATCCAGTAAAAAGCCACAGACTGCTCCTGAGATTGCCGGAAAGCCGCCAGCAGCACCGCAAAATTGTCCGCCAGCAGCACCTTCTTGGAAAGGCCGATGATGAACCGGGTCAATCCTTTGACCGCATCGGCCAGGCTGTGCTGCCGCTGCTCCAGGTCCCGGGCAACATCCACATACCGGACGATGGGACCGGCAATCAGTTGGGGAAACAGAGCTACATATGTGCCAAAGTTCAATATATTCCTCTGTACTGCGGCATTGCCGCGATATACATCAATGGTATAGCTCAGGCACTGGAAGGTGTAAAAGCTGATACCCACAGGCAGTGCAAGCTTCAGCAGCGGCACACCCAAGCCTGTGGCAGCATTGATGCTGTCGATAAAAAAGTCGGCGTATTTGAATACTGCCAAAAAGCCCAGGCCAACCACAGCCGATACAATAAGCCAAAACTTTTTCCAGTTCTGGGTTTCTGCCCTGCCAATAGCCAGACCACACAGGTAAAACAGCACGATGGTGGCAGCCATCAAAAATACATATTTCGGCTCGCCCCAGGCGTAGAACACCAAAGAGGCGATCAGCAGGACGATATTCTTTGCTTTTTTAGGCACAAGGAAATATACCGCCAGCACAGCAGGCAAAAAATAATATAAAAAGGGAATGCCGGAAAACAGCACCGCAGCCGCCTCCTTTCAGTTTTTCTTAGTATACCACAGTTTTTCTGTTATGTATAGAAAAAGCGGCAGGTTTTCCTGCCGCTTTTTGAATATTAGGCAATTGCTTCACTGTACAGGGCCTCTGCGTAAGGATGAGCTTCCCGCAGGTTTGCTATAAAGGGCTTCATGATATCATCGATACCGAAAGCAGACAGCACATATCCGTCACCGATCACAGCAATTACCATGGAATCGGGGAAACCGCACATCCACTGGTTGTTCTTGATGGCATCGTACATGGCATCGGCAAACTCATTCACATCACCGGTAACATGGAACACGCCGCAGGTGAAGTTGTTGAGCATCATGCCGTGGATCACACCTGCGCCATCCTCAATGTTCTTGGCCTGCTCAGCAGGTACCAGCAGTTGGTAAGTCAGCATCTCAACATCCTCCAGGCCGTAGGCACCGGGAGCACTGTCCACCATATTGTTGGCATCGCCGCCCATTGCGGGGAACTTTTCATTTTCGCTGGTCACAGCCCAGATCGCTTCCAGAATGCTCAGTGCACTGATAGAAGCAGGTTCCTCAGAAGTACCGGGGTCTCCTACCACAGGCTCTTCCACTGCGGGCTCGTCTACTGCAGGCTCATCCACTGCGGGAGCATCAGCAGCAGGCTGTGTTTCCTCAGGCAGAGTTTCCTCAACATCGTTCCGGTTGCCGCAGCCGGCAAACAGGCTCAGTACCATAACCAGTACCAACAGCAAAGAAATCAGTTTTTTCATTATTTTATCCTCCAAAAATATTATTCCAAAACACCCAAGTGCTCAAGCAGGATCTTCAAACCTAAAAGGATCAGAATGATACCGCCGGCAGCCTGTGCCTTCTTTTCAAACCGGCTGCCAAACACATTGCCGATCTTCACACCCACCGCAGACAAAAGGAATGTGATGACACCAATAAGCAGTATCGCAGTGAAGATGTTAACATTGCCGGCCATGGCCAAAGAAATACCAACTGCCATAGCATCGATGCTGGTGGCAATCGCCATCACGAACATGGCCTTAAAAGACAGGTCGGCATTGTGCTCTTCACAGCCATCGCATTTTGTCAATGCTTCTTTGAGCATATTGGCACCAATGATGGCCAGCAAACCGAATGCGATCCAATGGTCCACTGCCTCAATGGCGTCGGCAAACAGAGTGCCCAGGAAAAAGCCCACAAGGGGCATCAGTGCCTGAAAACCACCGAACCAGGCACCACAGATGGCACCTTCCCGCAAACCGGCATTGTGCATAGACAAACCCTTACAAATGGAAACCGCAAAAGCATCCATGCTCAGTCCCACCGCTAAAAGCAGCAGTTCTATCAACCCCATATGTTCGCCTCCCGGGAATATCAGTAGCTTTCACAGCGAGGATTATAACAGGAAAGCGGACAACTGTCAAGCAAACAGCGAGTTTTCCCAGTATTTCCCCCCGTGCCCTCTTGTAAACCGGAAGAAAATGTGGTAAACTAAATTGATTTTACAATATTTGTTACTTTTTTGGAGGCACATATGATCTTCCACACTTTCCCATAGTTTTTCCTCCCCAAGTTACAGTTAAATATTAGGAGGAAAATATTATGTCAACCTTAATTGAAGAAATCAGCCGCCGCCGGACCTTCGCTATTATCTCTCATCCCGACGCCGGTAAAACCACTTTAACGGAAAAATTCCTGCTCTACGGCGGTGCTATTGCCCAGGCCGGCGTTGTCAAGGGTAAAAAGAATTCCCGTGCCGCCACCTCCGACTGGATGGAGATTGAGAAGCAGCGTGGTATCTCTGTTACCTCTTCTGTCATGCAGTTCCAGTATGGCGGCTTCTGCATCAACATTCTGGACACCCCCGGCCACCAGGACTTCTCCGAGGACACCTACCGTACCCTGATGGCAGCCGATTCTGCCGTCATGGTCATTGACGGTGCCAAGGGCGTGGAGCCCCAGACCCGGAAGCTGTTTAAGGTCTGTGCAATGCGGCATATTCCCATCTTCACCTTTATTAACAAGATGGACCGCGAGACCAAGGACCCCTTTGATCTGCTGGATGAAGTGGAGCGGGAGCTTGGTATTGAGACCTATGCCATGAACTGGCCCATCGGCTGCGGCAAGGATTTCCAGGGCGTATATGACCGGGAGAACGGCCAGCTGCTGTTTTTCTCCGGTCTCAACGGCAAAGCCAAGGCCGACAAGCTGGCAGTTGACCTGTACGATCCCCAGGTGGCCCAGCTGTTGGACAGCGAGGTAAAGCATCAGCAGCTGATCGACG
>JAZNZG010000206.1:0-2777 GCA_045594825.1 Faecousia sp.
ATTGGAGATTATGCTACTAAATTTTGACGATACGGACCATGATGTTAAAGTCGAATTAGTTAGATAAATCACAATTTGTCTAACAGGACAGGCACATTACTTTTGGGTAGTTTTTCTCCCTATTCTGCTCCGTTTAGGTAGTCTTTCGCAGAAAAGAGACACACCTTTTGGTGTGTCTCTTTTCTGTTTTGGGGAGACGGATTCGAATAATGTAAAAGCAACAGTCCGGTGGACTGTTGCTTGCCGCCGGCTGGACGGCGGCAACACCTTAATTTTCATTCCCTCGGGGAATGAAAATGTACACGGATCCGTCCTCCCGTGTGCCATGGCCTGAATAACCGGATTTTGTGAGCATCCTTTCTTGCAAATACTTTCATTACATGCTATAATCGTACAAATTACTTATAAGGGAGGATCACTTCCTCGTGGTGACCCGTTTGATTGGGAAACTGCGTTTTCCGGAAAACAGGAGAAATGAACATGAAAAAGATCGTTGTGGTACTGTTGGCGGCGATACTGCTGCTGATGTTTTGTGCCTGCCGGGCGGAGCAACCGGAAGTACCTTTGCAGCAAACAGAAAGCAGCAAAGAAGAAACGGCAGAAGAAACACAGGATGAAAACATCCCGGCTCCGGATTTTACTGTATATGATATTGATGGAACACCGGTAAAACTATCCGATTATAAGGGAACTCCGGTAATCCTGAATTTCTGGGCAAGCTGGTGCGGCCCATGTAAAAACGAAATGCCGGACTTTGAGGAAGCCTATGCCCTCTACGGGGAACAGATCCAATTTATGATGGTCAATCTCACAGACGGCAGTCAGGAGACAGTAGAATCTGCCTCCCAACTGATTGCGGACAGAGGATACAGCTTCCCGGTATTCTATGATACGCAGCTGGATGCCGCAACGGTATACGGTGTTCGCTCCATACCTACCACATATTTTATCGACGCGGAAGGAAATATAGCGGCTTACGGTACAGGTTCCATGAATCTGAAAACCGTTCAGGCGGGCATCGACATGATCCTGCCGTAATACTATTTGCCATACAGGAGGAAAAGAAATGATTGCACAGATTATCAGCATCGTTGCGATGGCGTTCAATATTTTGTCATTCCAGAGCAAAAAAGCAAAGGGCGTGATCGCTTTTCAGCTTTGCGGCGGTGCATTGTTCGCAGTGAGCTTTTTAATGATGGGAGCATACAGCGGAGGACTATTAAATGCCATCGCTGTGATCCGTGCTATTCTGTTCCTGAATCGGGAAAAGTTCAAAATGGAAAAGCCCATCTGGCTGGTGGTGTTTGGCGTGGTATATGTACTTTCCTATGCTGCCACATTTACCGTCTTCCATAAAGAGCCCACAGCCATCAACCTTATTATCGAATTTCTGCCGGTGATCGGCATGACGATCAGTACGCTGGCATTCCGTCATTCCAATGCAGGCACCATTCGCCGTTACAGCCTGGGATCTTCCTGCTCCTGGCTGATCTACAACATCGCGTCTTTGTCCATCGGTGCCATCTGCTGCGAGGCTTTCAGTATCGTTTCCATTCTTGTGGGCATGTACCGGCTTGACAGAAAAAAGTAAAAGGGGAGAGAATAATGGACAAGAGGCTTAAAGACGATATTCAGATATCTTTGGGTGGAGGTGCACTGTTTGGCTTTGCCATTTATCTGATCATGCTGCGGGTCAACAAGGACTTGTGGTACCTGTCCATCATCGCAGGTGTGGCTCTGGCGGCTATTCTCATCGGCTACCAGCTGGGTTTCAATCATTTTGAAGTCAAACGCTACGCAAAAGCCATTAAAACGCTGGGCTATCCTGTGCTTTTTGAGACCATAGGCAATTTCCATACGGAGTTGGGCAAGCGTACCGGTCATATCTATTTCTGCGGTGACCGGATCGTGCTGATCTCCCTGGATAAAAAGCCTCATATGACCATTGAGATTCCGGCATCCGAGGTAAAATCCTACGAAATGCCCCGGGTAGTGCAGCTGAATATTTACATGAAGGACGGCAATTACCACACCATCCACACAGCGGATGTGGGCAACCTGAGTGCCGCCATGAAGAAAAAACGCTGGTGCAAATAAAAAGAATCGGGCACGAAGAATCGGGCAGCCATTCTTCGTGCTTTTTCATGCCAGGAACAGCACAGTGCAGCGGAAAAAATTATCGGATATGTAGAAAAAATTAGATAAAATTTGTTGACATTTTCAAAAAAAAGCGTATAATAAATATCCGTATGGACACGCAAAAGAAACGAATAATGGCAAGTGAAACGGACCTTTCCCGGCTTTTCGGGAAACGGACGGTAGCCGGAGCCAAGCAGTTGCGGAAAGCGGTGCTTTCCGGAGCCGCCAAGCAGGTATTTCTGGCTGTGAATGCTGATCCTGCCATAACCGAGCCTATTGAGGCTCTGTGCCAACAGCATAATGTAAACTACGCCTGGGTGCGGTCTATGACTGACCTGGGCCGAGCTTGCGGCATCGAGGTTGGTGCCGCAGCCGCAGCAGCTGTGGAATAACTGGGTTCTAACGGCAAAGCCGTAGAATAGATCCGCCGAAAGGCGAGTATTTCAGAAAGGAGAAAATGAATGCCTACTTTTAATCAGCTTGTGAAGCATGGCCGTCAGCAGGTCGCCTACAAGTCCCCCGCCCCTGCACTGCAGAAGGGTCTGAATACTCTGGAGAACAAGGCTACCAATCTGCCCTCTCCCCAGAAGCGTGGCGTATGTACCGCTGTTCGTACCACCAGCCCCAAGAAGCCTAAC
>JAZNZG010000207.1:0-2418 GCA_045594825.1 Faecousia sp.
GCTACACCTTCTCCGGTACCGATGCACAAATCCGGCTGGAGTCCCGGCTCATTGAGGACAGCCTTTCCGGTGCCTACCTGGGCGTGGGTGATGTGATGTACGACTTCACCGTCACGGCTGCCGACGGCAGCCAGGTGACGCTGTCCGAAATGCTCTCAGAAAAGGACATGGTCCTTATCAACTTCTCCTACACCACCTGTGGCCCCTGTGTCAACGAGTTTCCCTTTATGCAGCAGGCCTATGAAGAATATGGCGACTCCGTGGGCATCATCGCCCTGGATCCTCTGGACGATGGGGAAACCGTAGCCCTGTTCCAGTCCTCCATGGGTCTTACCTTCCCCATGGCAGCCTGCCAGCCTGCGTGGAGCCAAACATTCAATATCCAGGGCTACCCCACCTCCATCGTGGTGGACCGCTACGGCGTGATCTGTCTGATGGAAGTGGGCGGTATCACCAGCCTGCGTCCCTTTGCCACCCTTTTTGAGACCCTCACCGCACAGGACTACACCCAAAAGCTCTACGGCAGCATCAGCGAGATGCTGGTGGCAGTCAAGCCCACCGTTTCCATGGAGCCGGAGGAGCTCATCCACCAGGCACTGGGTACGGACATGTATGACATCACCTACCGCCCCGAGACTGAGGGAGAAAGTGCCGAATACGCCTGGCCCTTCATCTGCTGTGAAAAGAACGGCGTCCAGGGTCTGAAGGCCTCCAACCAGGGTATTGAAGGCTCCTACGCCATTATTTACGCGGATGTTTATCTGGAGGCAGGACAGGCCGTATCCTTTGACTATTTGGCTTCCAGCGAAAAGGGCTGCGATGTGCTGTATGTCATCGTGGACGGAGAGGATGTGCTGGCCATCTCCGGCTGGGACGAGGAGGAAGCATGGAAAACCTGCTACCCCTGGGTGGCTGTGGAGAGCCGTGTCCATGAGATCGCCCTGTGCTATCTGAAGGACGGGGATACCAACGAGGCCGATGATACCGTATACATCAGCAACCTGCGGATCACCGATGCGGAGGAAATTTCCGTTCCCACCTACATCCCCCGGCAGGCTGCCTTTACCCAGGACGGCTTTATCTACGACTATGTGGATATTTATTTGAACGAAGACGACGGCTGCTACCATGTTGGCTCGGAAAGCGGCCCGCTGCTGCTCATCGATATGATGAACTACACCCAGTTCAGCGAGGAAAAGACCTTGTGGGACATCGTCTACGGCAGCTCCGTCCAGCTGGACGGCGTGAGCCTGTACGATGCCATGGTGCACTTCTTCAGCTACGCCTCCAATTCCGTTCCCAGCGGCATGACCGTTGTGACCCAGAAGCTGGTGGAGTATCTGGACATCGTGGATCAGCACCACGGCTTTGATGACGGTGACCGCGACGAGTGGCTGAAGCTGTGTTCTTACTACGCCCCCTACGGCACGGAGGAACAGCTGGGCAATCCCTCTGCCGGTCTGTGTACCGAGTATGCCTATACCGCCAAGCTGGGCAAAAATGTGGAAAGCAACTACTTCTACTACGACCGGCCCATCATGCCCAGGGGCCTGCTGGCAAAGTTCACCCCCACCCGGTCCGGTGTGTACAAGATCACCTCCCACACCGACTCCGCCAACGGCGTGGACGCCTGGATCTTCACCGGCGACCAGCGGGATTTGAGCTACACCTATGCCCCCGACCAGCGGATGCAGCCGGATGTTCTCAACTGCTACATGTACTACTACATGGAAGCAGGCTGCGATTACTACATCGACATCGCCTACTGGGATATTTACGAGGTGGGCACCATACCCTACGACATCGAATATGTGGCCAGTGAATATGACCTGTTCCGGCTGGCATCTCCCGGCTTCTTTACCTATGATGCCGACGCCACCGGTGAGCATATGTATGACATCATCGCAGGAGGCATCGATGTGGTGCTGGGCGAGGATGGCGTTTACTACCAGGACCTGGGCGATGGAAAACAGGGCAGTAAGCTGTACTGCGACTTCACAGGTGTCACGGGAATTTTCGGCGACGCCATCGCCACGGTACCGGCCTACGGTGAAAACGGCGAGCCTCTGTACGATGAAAACGGCGACCCGGTGCTGCGGAAGGGTCTTATCGACAAGGGCGGCTTCGATTTCAGCAAGACGGAAAACGACCAGTATATACTGACCATCCTGGAGCGGTACGACGGTGATACGGAAAAGGCCGAGGATTACCTGCGTACCTACTGGGGTGAGGACTTCGACGCCAATGCTGAGGCCTACCAGATAGAGGATGTTTTCAAAGGCAAGTACCACGGCCTGGGCGAGGACTACACCGGCGAGATCTCCGCTTACCTGGACCAAATGATCACCTCCGGCAGTGCCGAACGCCGGGGCTGCGTGGTGGTGACCCGGGAGCTGGCAGAGCTGCTGCAAAAGCTTA
>JAZNZG010000208.1:0-5584 GCA_045594825.1 Faecousia sp.
AAGGAGTTGCTTGCTTTTGTTGTCTTCCTAAGACCGCTTGGCCTCCGACTTAAGGCTCAGACTTGGATCAAGAACGGCGCACAGCCCACTGATACCGTTCGCGGCCTGCTGAAGAAGGCTGGCGTGCTGTAATTGCTCAAAGGAGTTACACTAATGAAAGAACTTTTGCTGTATATGGCAAAGAATCTGGTGGACGATCCCGATGCAGTTACTGTTACAGAAGTGCCTGAAGAGGACGGCAAGGTGCTGGAGCTTCATGTTGCCCCTGGTGACATGGGTAAGGTCATCGGCCGCCAGGGTCGAATTGCGAAGGAAATTCGCACTATCGTGAAAACCGTTGCCCAGCGCACCGGAGAAAAAGTCACGGTGGAAATCGTGGATTAACGGGTTATGCGTGACGCTTGGCGCCACGCATTTTCCTTTTTTAGGAGGTTGTTGTATGAAACTCCAATTTATTGAGGCAGGCGAAGTTGTTACGACCCACGGCGTTCGTGGTGAAATGAAGGTTCTGCCCTGGGGCGATAGCCCTGACTTTTTAACGGAATTTGACCGGGTCCGCATTGACGGAACGGAGTATAAAGTGGAGTCTTGCCGCGTGCAGAAAACCTGCAACCTGATAAAGTTACAGGGAATCGACACGATGGAGGCAGCCCAGGCAATGCATGGAAAGACCGTGGAGATCTACCGCAGCGATGTGGATGATGATATTATTTTTGCTGCAGAGCTGATCGGTATCACCGTTCTGAGTGATGGTATTGAGATCGGCAAGATCACGGAAGTACTGGATTATCCCGGAAATAAGGTCTATGTGGTAAAGGGTGAGCATGAATATATGATCCCTGCTGTTAAAGCCTTTGTTTTATCCACAGACATGGAAAATGAACGGATGCAGGTAAAACTGATCGAGGGGATGCGTACCGATGAGGGTTGATATTTTGACTCTGTTTCCGGAAACGGTGGGAGACGTACTGTCCGAAAGTATCCTGGGCAGAGCACAGGAGCGGGGCTTTATTCGTATTGAAACCCATCAAATCCGTGATTACACTGCCAATAAACAGAACCAGGTAGATGACTATCCTTATGGCGGCGGCCGGGGTGCGGTAATGACTGCAGATCCTCTGTACCGCTGCTGGGAGGCTGTTTGTGACCAGGCTGGCGGACCTGTGCATACCATTTATCTGTCACCTTGCGGAAAAACCTTCAAGCAGGCAGATGCCATTCGCCTAAGCAAAATTGAAAATTTGATACTGGTTTGCGGTCATTACGAGGGTATTGACCAGCGATTTATCGACGAATGTGTGGATGAAGAACTGTCGCTGGGCGATTTTGTTCTCACCGGTGGTGAGATTGCGGCTATGGCAATTACCGATGCTGTTTGCCGTATGGTGCCCGGTGTACTTGCGGATCCTGAATGCTTTGAAGATGAAAGCCATTTTAACGGTATGCTGGAATATCCCCAGTACAGCCGTCCTGCGGTTTGGCACGGTAGGGAAGTGCCGTCGATCCTTTTGTCCGGCAACCACGCAAAAGTGGCTCTTTGGCGAAGGAAACAGTCCTTGCGGCGGACAAGAGAACGCCGTCCGGATATGTACGCCAAGTTGGATCTGACTTCAAAGCAGGACAAGAAACTCCTGATGGAAATGGAGGAGGAAGATCGTGACCAAGCTGGAGAAACTCAAGCAGTGGATTGATGAGAGCAGCCGCATCGTTTTCTTTGGAGGTGCCGGTGTTAGTACGGAATCGGGGATCCCGGACTTTAGAAGCGTAGACGGATTGTATAACCAGAAGTTTGAATATCCGCCAGAGCAAATCATCAGCCACAGTTTTTATTTGCGTCGCCCTGAGTATTTTTTCCGTTTTTATCGGGAAAAGATGCTACCCCTGGGATTTGAGCCCAATATCACGCACCGTAAGCTTGCCCAATGGGAAGAAGATGGAAAATTGCTGGGTGTAGTTACACAGAATATTGATGGCTTGCATCAAAAAGCAGGCAGCAAGCGGGTATACGAATTGCACGGAAGCGTTTTGCGGAATTACTGTACCAGGTGCGGAAAATTCTACTCTGCAGAATTTGTAAAAAACAGCACCGGAATACCAAAATGTGATTGTGGTGGAATGGTAAAGCCTGATGTTGTTTTGTACGAAGAGTCGCTGAATCAGCAGACGATTGAAAAAAGTGTTGATGCGATCTATCATGCGGATCTCTTGATCGTAGCAGGTACCAGTTTAACCGTATATCCCGCAGCTGGTCTTGTGGAGTATTACCGTGGCAACCGGATGGTTTTAATTAACCGGGATAAAACGCCGTATGACAGCCGTGCTGATTTGGTTTTCCATGAATCCCTTGGCTCAATTTTCTCACAATTGTAAAGCAAAAAGGTAGGCATCGTGATGCCTACCTTTTTATTGCGATTGTCGATATTGTTGATATTTTTTCCTTGTTGCCATACCGCCCCGTATATGCCGTTGTGCCTTGTTTTCGTCCAATACACGACGGACCTGGACATAAAGCGTTTTATTGTACTTGGGTAACCTTTGGGACAAATCCTTATGTACGGTGGATTTGGAGACACCAAAGTGCCGGGCAGCTGTCCGGACGGTGGCTCCGGTTTCTATTATGTACACAGCCACTTCGCAGGCACTCTGTTCGATCGTATCAGCCATACAGTTCCCTCCCTGCTGTGTGCTACCATGAGAATTTTATGAGTTCAAACGGTCCAATATGACACCTTGACAGGGAATTGATTAACTTGTAAAATAATAGAAAACCTGAGTGGAGGCTTGTATGTATCTGTTTCATAACGATTACAATGAAATATGCCATCCCAATGTTTTAAAGAAGATGCAGGAAAATATCGGTGTGCAGATGAATGGTTACGGTGAAGACGAGAGTTGCCATCGGGCAGCGTGTGAAATTCGCCGCCTTTGTGATCGTCCGGATGCAGCTGTTCATTTCCTGGTTGGCGGAACGCAGACGAATCTTACGGTCATTGCCGCCGCACTTCGTCCGCATCAGGCGGTTTTGGCTGCAGACTGCGGTCATATTCATGTGCATGAGACCGGTGCGATTGAAGCAACAGGACATAAAGTGATTACTTTGGAGTCGAAAGAGGGAAAAATCACAGCAAACCAGATTTCTTCTGCCGTGGATGCTCATTGGGAAGACGCTAGTCACGAGCATATACCACAGCCCAAGCTGGTGTATGTTTCTCAACCGACTGAGTTAGGCACGATGTATTCTCTTGCTGAGCTGCACAGCATAGCGGATGTTTGCAAGAAATACGGGCTGTATCTTTTTGTTGATGGTGCAAGACTCGGCTATGCATTGGCCGCTAAGGGCAATGATGTGAATCTGCCCGATCTAGCAAGGCTTGCCGATGTTTTTTATATCGGTGGTACCAAGGTCGGTGCAATGTTCGGCGAGGCTGTTGTGATCGTGAATCCTGAATTACAGCGGGATTTCCGATATTTGATCAAGCAGCGTGGCGGTATGCTTGCCAAAGGGTGGCTTATGGGATTGCAGTTTGAAGCCCTCCTGCAAGATAGTCTCTATTTTGAAATTGCTGCTCATGCGGATGTAATGGCAGACCGGATCCGGGGAGCATTGCAGGATCGGGGGTACCCTATTGTCGTCCCTGGAACAACGAATCAAATCTTTGTAGTGCTCCCGGATGCTTTCTGCAAAAAGATCGAAAATGAATTTTCTTTTTCACCTTGGAGTAAAACAGATGACGAGCATACCCTTGTTCGTTTCTGCACAAGCTGGGCCACAACGCTTGAAAGTGCAGACGCATTGTGTAATGCCATAAGAAATAGTTGATTTGTTCATAATTATTCCATATTGTTGTGATAGCGTAGAAACAGAAAGGGGAGAGGCCTGTGTTTGAGGTTAACAAGAAATCGTTACGGAATCTGTTTTTAGTAGTGGCCGGAGGCATTTTCCTTTACTGGCTTCTGCATGAGACAGAACGGGTTAAAGTTGTATTTTCCGTTATAAAGAATATTTTTTCGCCCTTTGTTATGGGTGCGTGTGTTGCCTTTATTCTAAATGTGCCGATGCGTGCATTTGAAGGACTGCTGAAAACCATAAAAAAGGATAATTTACGCCGACTGATTGCCGTGGTTTTGACACTTATTGCACTGCTGTTGGTGTTAGCACTGGTGTTTTGGTTGCTGATCCCGCAGTTGGCTTCAACGGTTCAGTCTTTGGTACCTGCTTTGATCAACTTTACAGTTGAGGCTGAAGCATTTGTAAAAGATCTGCTCCAGAATAATCCCGAACTGCTGGAGTGGTTAAGGGCGAATACAGCACTGGATGAACTGGATGTATCCTCTTTGATTGTTCAGGGTGTTACTTTGCTGGGATCCAATGTTTCTTCTATCGTAAGCGGTGCATTTACTGCTATCAGCTCCTTTGTTGGAGCAATTGTAGATTTTGTAATTGCGTTGGTGTTTGCTCTTTATTGTCTGTTCCAAAAAGAAGTTTTGGCAAGACAGGGAAGAAAGGTCATGTATGCATTCTTTCCCGAGAGATTCGCTGACCGTGTTGTGCGTACCCTTCGCTTGTCCAATTCCACGTTTTCCAATTTCCTGTCCGGTCAGTGCGTTGAGGTTTGTATTCTTGGTGCACTGTTTGCCGTGACTATGGCAATTTTTAAGATGCCATATATTCCTCTTATCAGTGTATTGATCGCAGTAACAGCCTTTATTCCCATCGTGGGTGCCTTTATCGGCTGTATTGTCGGTGCCTTCTTGATTTTTGTCAGTGATCCTTTGCAGGCAGTTTTGTTTGTGGCTATGTTCCTTGTGCTGCAGCAGATCGAGAACAATCTGATCTATCCCAGAGTCGTGGGTGACTCCATTGGACTTTCCGGAATGTGGGTGCTCCTTGCGGTGGCGATCGGCGGCGAGCTGTTTGGTGTTGCGGGTATGTTCCTGATGATACCCTTCGCTTCTGTGCTGTATACTTTGATTCGTGAGGTTACAAACAAGAAACTGAAAAACATGACCATTGACCCTGAAAAATTAAAAGAACAGCCGCCGGAGCTCCGTTCACATTTCAAGGAAAAACGGAAAATTAAGAAAGCCAAGTTCTTGCAGAAAAAATTGGAACGGAAAGCTAAAAAGGACAACAATTAATATTTTAGACCGCTGACAAACTGTCAGCGGTCTTTCGTTATATTACAGAAAATTCGAAGTCCTCAAACTTTAATCGGTCGCCGATGTCCACGCCAAAGGGTAGCAGGGCAATAGCAACTTCAGATACCACGCCTGTTTCCTCATATTTAACATAAGCGTAGTCTCCGCGGATATCGATGATGGTACAGATCATAGTTCCTCCTTGTGAAAACCTCCCCCGGTATCCCGGGGGAGGTAAAGGGTTAAGGATTAGTCCTTGTACATCTCAACCAGCTTCAGCAAGTGCTCGTAACGCTCCTTAGCAGCAGCTTCGTTCTTAGCGAACAGATCAGTTGCACGCTCGGGGAACTCACGGGTCAGACGGCTGTAGCGGGCTTCGTTCATCAGGAACTCCTGATAGCCGCCCTTGGGAGCCTTGGAATCCAGCTGGAACTTGCCGGTTTCC
>JAZNZG010000209.1:0-2040 GCA_045594825.1 Faecousia sp.
GAACACTTCCCGAAACGCGGTCTCCGCTGTCTGCGAAACGAAGACCACCTTATGGAACTTTCCGTATGCCTTTGCCGCTTCTTCATAGGAGCGGAAGCCCAAGGTAACATTCCCCGTCTTTTTCGCTAAACAGTGGATCCATGTAATAAGCTTTGTGTCCTTGTTGGGGCAGCCGCTGATGACCCGTGCGGAAGGTCCTTCCAGATAAGACACTTCAATATCATATCTTTCCTTTATCAGCCATTTGTGCAGTTGCCGGGGAGACAGGAGCTTCATCACATGAGAGTTGCCCCGAAACATTTTCTTAAAGCAGAAACGGTAATGGATATGGGATGCTAAAAACTGCTTGTTCACGCCCACATCAAACAGCGTCATCACAGTAATATCAAACTGCTTTGGATCCATATGGTTGACCAGATTCACCAGGACTTTTTCTGCCCCGCCGGGTCCAAGGTCATGGATCAAAAACAGCACTTTTTTCATACCCACTCCTCCTTTCTGTTTCGGTGCTAAATATTTAAATAGAAATCAAAGAAATATCCGTAACTGTCGTAGGAATAGGCCTGGTATGCAAAGAAAATCAAGTATAGGACAATGGCAATTCTCTTTACATAGACAGCCGATTTTTCTGTAAAAATGCCGTTTATGGTAATGGGCAGCAGCAGCGGCAAAACACAGGAAAAGTACATGCCGATCCGTGCAAAATAAACCATCCTAAGGCCCAGCGTAGTAAAACCAAAGGAAACGATCTGCATATTGATCAGCGTATCCGTTAACCGCTGGCTTGCATAATTGGGATTCGTGGGGTCTTCTCCATCGCGGTTATCTCTTTGGATCCAACAGTACAACACCGCCAGTGCCGCCGGTACCAGTGCCACCAAAAACCGCATCATGCCCATCTTTGTTTCATTGTCCAGATAGTCTGCATATGCGGAATCTTCCAGGATCGCACCCATAATGTTATACGCAGTATTGGGAGCAATGAAGCACAGCACGATCAAAACGGCAAACAGCAAAACGCCCCAGTTCATGCGTTTTCCGGATATGACCAAAGACAGCGGGATCATGACCAAAAGAGAAGCGTGGAATGTGCTCATCAGCAATGTCAACAGTATGTAGGGGATCAATTTTCTGTCCCGCAGCCACGGAAGTGCCAATATCAAAACGGCACCGGCCATGACCTGGCGGATGCCATTCATCGTTCCGAAATACGCAACACACAAAAACAAAAGCAGCGAAAACGGAACATCTCTGCTGTATCTTCCAATGGTATACATGTAACTTCCCAATGTAACCACCGATGTTACAATGATCAAGAACTGCGGATCCGGGTTGATCCTGTTCAGCAAGACCATAAACAGAGAAAAACCGTAGTCATCAATGGGAAGTGTATCATTGAATGCATTGTCAAAATCCGTTCCCACCAACTCATACAGACCCTTGTAAATGCGGGTATCCACAAAGCCCTCACGGAACGCGGAAACAAATACCAGTGCCGTAGAAAAAGCAAAGACAAAAAACCAGTGGTATTTATATTCCCGTCCCGACAAGCGTTCCGGTGCAGCAAGGGGTTGCCGAAAATATTGCATCAACAGCAGGATGGCAATACATATGATTGACAGGCTTATAATTAGTTCCATACTTTTACCCCGGTTGGGGTCTTACTTCCCCAACTTTTTTCTGTGCAGGTGATGATACAGCGGCATGGGCAGCAGGCCTACGATTACAGGCCGCAGAGCATAGATGCACTTCCATGCAGGCTGCCTGAATGTTTTGATGGCCAGCAGGGACACATAGGCTTCGTTAAAACGGTAGCGGAGCTTTCGTCTGCCGGCGGCTGCCTGGTCGTCACGCATTTTGTACAGCGGCTCCGTCAAATTTCTTCCCCGGTAGCCTGCCGCATACAGCTTCATCCAAAGATGCCAATCCTCTACCCGCAGCAATTTTTTATCCACCGAGTAGCCGCCCACTTCCCGAATGGCCTCTGTGCGGATCATGCACGGAGCATGGCAGTGGATCGTACCGTGTACCAGCATTTCC
>JAZNZG010000210.1:0-3773 GCA_045594825.1 Faecousia sp.
CCCTTGATTTTTTCCAAATCACGCAGGCTTGCAAAGATCTCCGCACCGATGTCCACCTTGGGTGCTTCTGCCTGCTTCTTGCCTCTTGCCATATTTTCCTCCTTCGCCTTTCAAAAACATCCCCCGCATCTCCGCCAGATCTTTCCCCGCAGCTGTTCGCTTTCCGCTCCTTAAAATACACAAAGTATGTCTGCGGATCTGAAAGCTTCATTTGCGTTAAAATCTCATGCCGGATATTGCGTGTTCTGTTTTTTCAATGCTCAATATTTTTATTTTTAATTTTAGAATTCTACGCGAAGACGCACCAGGGCGACCTCGGACTTTGTAAATGTGATGGTTTCTTTTCCGGCTTCCACAGTAACACAGCCCTCCTCGTAGCCCCGCAGGATGCCGGGGATCTCCTTCAGGCCGTTTCTGGGCCGGTACAGCTTTACCAGAATGGGGCTGCCCATGAACTGTTCAAAATCGGAGGGCCGCTTCAGTGCCCGCTCCAGACCTGCAGAGCAGACCTCAAAATGGTAGCTCTCCGCAATGGGGTCTTTTTCATCCAGCACGGGATCAACCGCCCGGTGGATCTTTTCGCAGTCGGTGATGTCCACGCCGCCAACCTTATCGATATACAGCCGCAGGAATCGCTCGGAGCCCTCCCGGACATATTCCACATCCCACAGACTGCAGCCGTTTTCTTCCACGATGGGCTTGGCAAACTGGGCTACCTGTTCCGCAATTTTCAAATTTTTCCCTTCTTTCAAACAATAAAACTCACAAGAAAAGAGAGGGGCACGCCCCTCTCTTTCCAAACACTTCTTACTTACAGATGCATTATAGCACCAAAATCCCGGTTTTGCAAGAGGGTTTTCAGGGTTTTTTCACCGGTTTTTCCCTGTTGTTCCCTATTTTGCCCCAAAAAAGAAATTATAGCCGTTCCAGTCTGTTTTCCAGTTCCGCCATTTCTTCATCGGTCAGGCCGGAGTAGTTTACCACCAGGCACCGCTGTGCCCAATCCGGGACCTTTGCCCAATAGTAGCTGCCCAGACTCCGTACCCGGATGCCTGCCGCAGCCAGCCGCTCCACCAGCCTTTCCGCCGTCAGCGGCTGCTGTACCCTGATAAGAAAATGCAGACCGGCATTTTCTTCCAATATGGTCAGCTCCTTTGCCGCAGGACACCGGCTGATGGCCTCCACCACACGGTTTCTCCGGGCTTTGTAAAATTTCCGCATCCGGTTGATATGCTTTTCAAAATGACCGGACTCCAAAAACCGTGCCAGGGTATACTGCTCAAAGCTGGACACGGTGCAGCTGTAATAACCCAACTCCCTTTGAAACTGCTCCATAAGCACCGGCGGCAGCACCATATAGCTGATACGGATGGAGGGAGCCAGGGATTTGGAAAAGGTATTCATGTAGATCACCTTGCCGCTGTCCAGCGACTGCATGGCAGGCAGGGGATGGGCCGCAAAGCGAAATTCGCTGTCGTAGTCGTCCTCAATGATCCACCGGTCCTCCCGCTCTCTTGCCCAGGACAGGATTTCCAAACGCCGGGAAAGGGGCGTCACAAGACCCGTGGGGAAGTGGTGGGAGGGGGAGATGTGCAGCACCCGGGCAGCAGCCAGGCTGTCCGGCAGAACGCCCTGGTCGTCCATTTTCGCACTGACACACCGGGCACCTGCGGCGGCGTAGATCTTCCGGATCTTGCTGTACCCCGGCTCCTCCACACCGTAGACCGTGTCCCGGCCCAAAAGCTGGATCAGCAGGTTGTACAGAAAGTCCGTACCAGCTCCCACAATGATATTTTCCGGGCTGACCTGCATGCCCCGGAAATCCGCCAAATGCCGTGCGATGGCCTGCCGCAGCTCCCAAACACCCTGGTTATGCAACCCCAAAAGCAGCTTTTCTCCCATATCCAGCATGACCTGCCGCTGCAGACTGCTCCATACGGAAAAGGGGAATCTGGCAGGGCCGTTGGCAGTCAGGTCGATAAAACCATCATCGGACTGTTCCGGCTTCTCCCATTGGACGCTTTTATGCTCCGTACGCTCCGCATTCTCCACGAAATAGCCTACCTTCTCCCGGGAGCGGATATATCCCTCCGCCAGAAGCTGGTTGTAGGCACCCTCCACGGTGATCTTGCTCACCTTCAAATGGACGCACAGGGCCCGCTTGGAGGGGAGCTTTTCTCCGGGAGCAAGCCGGCCGGATAAAATATCGTCCCGAATGCAGCGGTACAGGGATTCGTAAAGGGGAAGACCCGGCTCTTTTTTCAGCGTGTAGGTTAACATAACTCCACCTCGCATAAGCCGTTTACCCGGTCATACAAAATAAGCACACTGCCCTCTGCCACAGATACACAAGCTTCCTCCCCCACAAAATGGTTGCTCACCCCCAGGGGGAAGCCGGCAGACAGAGTGATGCTTTCTCCGGTATACTGCAGACCCCGGATGTTCACGCCATGGGCATCGGGTCCCATGCAGAACACCGATAAAATCCCCCGGGCATTTTTGGGGAAGCGGGCTGCTCCGTTTTTTACCACCGTGGCAATATAGGTGTTGCCCACAAGATACCCGGTGGCACCCCGGTCTGCCAAAAACTGCAGCGTCTGAAAATTGGCCACGGTATGATCCAGCCGAGGGCCGTCCAGGCTGCCGTACAGAATAAACCGCTTGTAGCCCAGGTTGAGGCCCTGGCGTACCGCCAGCATGGCATCGGTATCATCTTTTTCCACGGGGAACACTTTGGCATCCTCCGGCACATAGCCCAAGGAATCAAAATCCCCCAAAATGCCGTCGGGTTTCAGACCCAGCTTTTGCAGATGGATAAGACCGCCGTCTGCTGCCATGAGAAAATCCTTTTCCTGTAAGGGCTCGATCAGCCCATCAAAGCCACCGGCACAAAAAATCACAAAGCTTGCCAAAGTATCACCTCCTGTGTTTTTCTTTATTTTAACACAGCCCCAGCAAAAACAAAAGCCCCTATTACCAAAAACAGGCGATTGCTGCCCATCAGCCATAAACCCTCTGTGACGAGGAGACTTCTGAGAGAAAAGAAACGGGGGGATACTTTTTCTCTCCCTCCGTCAAAAATCAAAGATTTTTGCCACCTCCCTCATCAGAGGGAGGCTTGGGCGTATGGAAGCCGGTGAGATTGCCGCAGGTTAAAAGTGAATTTGGATGCCGACACTGTCCATAAAGGAGCAAGTCATTTCCGCAGTACCGATACCGGGCACGCCCAATGGTGTAGCGAATACAACAGGCCGAAAGCGAAATCGGGTGTGGGCACCGCCCACCGATACCGGGCAAAAATAATCGGGCAGCGAATACGGCAGGGTGAAAGCGTAACTGGCAATCCGCCCTGTTCAAAGCAAAAGCCGCAGGTCATACCTGCGGCTCTGCAACAAGAAAAGAGGAGAAGAAAATGAAAAAGATTATTTGAAACTTAGTACCTATATCATAACTTCCAATTGTGAAAAAAATAAGTGGATAAATTTTAAGATTGTATGAAGTTTCAGAATATTTGTATGATTTTCCGACACGGACAATTGTATGTTTGACGAAAAACAAAAAATACGATACTATATAAAAAAGGAGGGATCGGTCATGGTGCTGCTGTGTCCCCTTTGCGGAGCGGTCCTGGAAAGACAGGAACGCTCCTGGCTGTGTAAAAACCGCCACAGCTTCGATATTGCACGGCAAGGTTATGTAAACCTGTTGCCGGTGCAGCAAAAGCGTTCCCTGCAGCCCGGCGACACCCGGGAGCAGGTCCTCTCCCGCCGGGA
>JAZNZG010000211.1:0-6125 GCA_045594825.1 Faecousia sp.
ACAGCCGGTCTCGCCGCGGTAGGTCTCAATTGCTTCCTTGGCAGATGCGAACTGACGGCCGATACCCTGTACATGGGTCTGCCAGCCCTTTTCCACCATGCCCCAGTTGGCCTCATAACGGTCCATGGTCACCTGCATACGACCGCCGCCGGAAGCGATGGCGTAATCATAGCCCTCACCGGTAAGCTGAGCCAGGACATCCTCCAGCTGACCCACATACTCCAAAGCGGAGGTGGCGGGAACATCACGGCCATCCAGCAGGATGTGGCAATAAGCCTTTTTGACACCGGCCTGCTTTGCTGCTTTCAGCAGAGCGATGAGGTGGGAGATATTGGAGTGGACATTGCCGTCGGACAGCAGGCCGATGAAATGCATGGCCTTGCCTGCCTTGGCGTTTTCCACCAGGTCACACCAGGTGGAGGAGGCAAACAGCGTGCCGTTTTCAATGGACTCACCCACCAGCTTTGCACCCTGGGAGTAGACCTGACCGCAGCCCAGTGCGTTATGGCCAACCTCAGAGTTACCCATGTCCTCGTCAGAGGGCAAACCGACGGCAGTACCGTGGGCCTTCAGCCAGGTGTGAGGGCAGGTTTCCAGCAAACGGTCCAAAGTGGGAGTCTTTGCAACCACAACAGCATCGCCGCTGCCGCCGTCGCCCTTGCCCACGCCGTCCATAATAACCAATACAATGGGTTTTTCCATTTAGGATTCCTCCGTAACAATCATAATATGTAAATTTTATTTTTTTGCATTATTTGAGCCATACTATTTTACATCATTTCTTTGCAACTTACAACTATATTTTTATTTTTCTGCCGAACTACTGAAAAAAATGCCCCGTTCAATTGCCTTTTTCTGGCATTTGAACGGGGATTGTTAAGATTATTTTAAATAAATTGCTGTTATTTTGTTTATTCGGCAGACAAACCTGCACGGTTCCGCAGCTCCCGGCAGGCCACCTGATAAGCCTTTGCCATATTGGAGTTGGGGTCTGTCTTCCATTCTTCTGCGGTAAGAAGACCGCAGATCTTTTCCATATAATGGGGGTTCTTTACAAGGAACGGTCCAATGAGCTGGGTGCCAAAGAAATTCTTTTCCCGGATACCGTCAAAGGCCGATGCTTTGTCGTTTCCAAGCTCCTTATTCAGATACAGCTCCAGCAGCGGCTTTTCGATGCCGGTATAGATGCAGGAGGTATTGATAAAGCCTAAGGTGGCAGGTGTGTCGTTTGTGATCACATCGCCCAAAAACCGCTTGTTGTCATCAACGCAGACCGTATAGTCAAAGGCACCGATACCGGGAACTTCTTCACCCCGGGTCACGCTTTTTCCAAACAATGTCATGGCATTGCCGGTAGCCAGCCATACCTTGCCGGCGTCAATGCTCTCCCGGACAGCTTCACCGTGGGGGTAAAGCCGCTGCAATGCAACCATCAGATTATCCTCGGTGCCGGAACCTGCATAAACAAAATCGTAAGCACCGAAGGCTGCGGCACCGTCTTCACATTCATCCACGGTAACGGCATAACCCTTTTCCTCCAGGGTAGCCTTCAGAACTGCCACATTGCCGTACTCTCCGTACAGGGACAGCAGACGGGGGAACAGATGCAGAATTTTAATTTCCTTCATGGCATATCCCTCACTTTACACCGTAGCCCAGGACCTTGACCCGGTCAAAGAGCTTGCCCTTGTCGGAGAAGCAGGTCACGGCATACAGGGCATTTTCGTCCTTTTGCCCGATGAGGGCCGCCATCTTGTCCAGATCCGGCTCCACCACAACCTGGGCACTTTGAATATCGGCAATCCCAAAACGCACGCCCAGGTCATAGGCATACTTGCCGGTGAGCAGGATCTTTTTCACACCGGTATCCTTCAGCATCTCAAAGGAAATATCCCACAGCCAGCTTGTTTCAGCGGTGTAGTACTTCCGGCTGATGGCATCCACCAGGATCACCAGCGTGGTGGGTCCTTTTTGGGAAGCCACATAGGACAGGCTCTGGTTGTAGGAGGTGGAATTTTCATGCTTGGAGGTGATCAGCACACCTGTGTTTTCTCCCACCGCAAACCGTACCACGCGGCCGTTTTTCATAACGAAGGCACTGAGCATACGGGCAGCCTCCGCACCTGCCAGACCCATGAGGCATGCGGCGGTATAGGCGGCACAAAGGTTATAGACATTATACTTACTGGAAAACTCCAAAGAAATGGGGTCGCCGTTAATGGTGATGATGTTCTTTTCAAAGTCCATGCCGTCCACGGTGTATTCCGTGGCGGGACGGGAGAAGTCACAGCCGGTGCAGCGGTAGCTGCCCAGGTGGGTATAGTGGAAGAAATCGTATGCCATGGGTGCTTTGCACCGGGGGCAGTAGCAGCAGTCATTAAATACCGCATCGGTTTTTTCCGTGGTATAGGCATTGTCCGCCATGCCGAAATACACCACATCTTCCCTGCCCTGACCTAGGTTGCACACAATGGGGTCGTCGGCATTGAGTACCAGTTTGGCCTCGGGGACCAGGTCCACCGCAGCCTTGACGGCATCGTAAATGCGATAGGGATGGGCATTCCGGGTCAGCTGGTCCCGGATGATGTTTGTAATGACAAACACGGTAGGCTTGATATACCGGAAGGTAAGCCGTGCAAACCGCTCGTCACTTTCCAGCAGCACGATATCGCCCCGGACCTTGCCGGACAGGTCAGCACTGTTCAAAAGAAGGGTGGTCACGCCCTCGATCTGGTTGCTGCCCTCTTTGTTGTAGACCACGGTCTTTCCGCCTTCCATCAGCACCTTGGCCAGCATCTCCACCGTGGAGGTCTTGCCGTTGGAGCCGGTGACAGCAATAATATTTTCAGGCAGTGTCAGCCGGGACAAAATGTTGGGACACAGCTTCAGGGCAACCTTTCCGGGAAGGCTGGAGCCTTTTCCCAGCAGCTTGCCCACAAAGACCAGTATTTTACATACAAGTATGGTAAGGACTTTCATGGTAACTCCTTTTGTAGCTGTTTTGGAAGTATTATACACACCGGGCAGCCTTGTGTCAAATCAGTTCATGGTGCCCTCGGCACGGCGGAACAGTTCACCGATCCGGCTCCGCAGAGCTTTGCCCTCGGCCGTTTCGGCGGTGCCTTCCAGGTCGATCCACTTTGCCGATGCCTGCTGTGCCTGCTTCAGTGTCTGCAGGTCGCAGCTCAGGTTTGCCATGCGGAATGCAGGCAGGCCGGACTGTCGGCTGCCAAAGAAATCGCCGGGGCCTCTCATCTGCAGATCCTCTTCCGCAATTTGGAAGCCGTCGTTGGTCTTGCAAAGGGCCTTAAGCCGCCGGAGGGTTTCGGGATTTTTGTTGTGGGAGGTGAGGATGCAGTAGCTCTTGGCCTTGCCCCGGCCCACGCGGCCCCGCAGCTGATGGAGCTGGGACAGGCCAAACCGGTCGGCATCCTCTATGACCATCAGTGTGGCGTTGGGCACATCCACGCCCACTTCAATGACGGTGGTTGCTACCAGCACATCTGCTTCTCCCCGGGCAAAGGATGCCATAATGGACTCCTTGTCCCCGCCCTTCATCTGTCCGTGGAGCAGACAGACCCGCAGGTCCGGGAATACGGTTTTCTGCAGCGTCTGTGCCCAAACCTCGGCGGACTTGATGTCCAGTTCGTTGTTTTCTTCCACCGCCGGACAAACCACAAAGCACTGGTGCCCCTCCTCCACATGCTTGCGGATAAAGGCGTTGATCCGTGCCCGGTAGGATTCATTCACCAGGAAGGTGTCCACCGTTTCCCGTCCGGGAGGCAGCTCGTCCAGAATGGATACCTCCAGGTCGCCGTACATCAGAAGTGCCAGCGTGCGGGGAATGGGGGTGGCGGACATGACCAGCAGGTGGGGGTCTTCTCCCTTGGCAGACAGCCTGGCCCGCTGGGCCACGCCGAAGCGGTGCTGTTCGTCGGTGATCACAAGGCCTAGATCATGAAATACCGTGGCATCGGATACCAGGGCATGGGTGCCGATTACCAGATCCACAGAGCCGTCCTCAATGGCAGCACGGGTAAGATTCTTTTGCTTGGCAGTCAAAGAGCCTGTAAGCAGACACACAGACACACCCAGCGGCTCCAGCAGTTTTTTAAGGCCTGCGTAGTGCTGCTCCGCCAGGATCTCCGTGGGAGCCATCAGTGCGGCCTGTTTTTTATTCATGACCGTCAGATACGCTCCGGCGGCAGCCACCATGGTCTTGCCGCTGCCCACATCGCCCTGCACCAAACGGTTCATGGGTGCTCCGCTGCTCAAATCGTCCCGGATCTCACCAATGGCTTTTGTCTGGGCATTGGTGAGGGTAAAGGGCAAAGCATCGTAAAAGGGCTTCAGATCCAGCTGTGTGTAAGGGGGCGTCTGCTTATTCGCCCTGGCGGCCCGCATCAGGGACAGGCCGGCGGAAAAAACGAAAAATTCTTCGAAGATAAGCCGCCTCTTGGCCATCTCCGCCTCCTCCATGGAACCGGGCTCATGGATGGCATAGTAGGCACGGCTCGCCGGCAATATGCCGTATTCCAGCCGGACCTGCTCCGGGATGATCTCCTGAGGAGGATCGCAGATGGCAAGTGCCTGGCGTACCGCCTTCAGCATGGCAGCATTGGAAAGTCCCGCGGTCAGCGGGTAGACCGGCAGCACACGGCGGGTGGTAACAGGCTGGGTGTCCAGTGCCTCAAATACCGGCGAAGTCATATTGTAACCGATGAAGTCCCCGGATACGGCACCGTAGAAAATATATTCCTTGCCGTACTGGAGCTGCTCCATGGCATATTTCTGATTGAAAAAGGTCAGATTCAGCCGTGCGGTATGGTCTGCCACCTGTACACGGGTAATGTCCAGACCCTTGCGGATATGGGAGGTGCGGGGCGTACCCATGACCATGGCCTTAAAGCAAGCAGGTACATCCACCTCCAGCTTGTCAATAGTCACCAGTCTGGTGCGGTCTTCATAGCCCCGGGGGAAATGGCAGATCAGGTCGCCCAGGGTATGGATATTCAATGCAGCAAACTGTTTTGCCTTGGTAGGGCCTACGCCTTTTAATATGGTAACGGGATCTGTAAGCCTGGCCACGGTCATCACCTCCTTTTTTATTGTAGCACAAAAAGTTGACAGTTGATAGTTGAAAGTTGAAAGTTATTTCCCCTCAACTGTTAACGCATTTATGGGCTTTGCCCATAAATGAAAAAACTCCTACCGGTATAAGAAAGTTCGGTAGGAGATATTTTCAGAGAGAACTCTATTAGGCCAGCTTGTTCAGCTGCAGGGTCATGCTGCTCTTCTTGCGGGCAGCAGTATTCTTATGCAGAATACCGGAAGACACTGCACGGTCAACCTTCTGGACAGCCTGCTTGTATGCAGCCTCAGCAACAGCACGGTCGCCTTCAACCAGAGCTGCTTCAAACTTCTTGACAGCAGTCTTCAGTGCAGACTTCTCAGCCTTGTTCTTCTCGTAAGCGATCTTGGAACGGATGACATCCTTCTTAGAGGACTTAATGTTGGGCATGGTCACACCTCCTGTTCTGTGTTTTTGCTCATGCGTTTACCCATTATAGCTTCTATCGTCCAGAAAATCAATACCTTTTTTAAAAAATTTTGCCCTAATATCCAGAGAATTTTCCAATATTCCTGTCAAGTCCTTTTTTTCACCCGTTATATTTCCTGTGGTGAAATTTCCCCGTTGAGAAAATGTAGGAAAAAATCGGTTTCTGTTGTTTTGTGTTATGTTAACTGTTTTGCATAAGTCTCCTGCTTTTTTATTCCCTGGAACGCTTGTGGAAAAACCTGTGGAGATTGTGGAAAAGTCCGTGTTTTCAACAACTATCCGGGGGGGTTCCGGAGTCTGTCCCCCGGATGCAACGGTTGTATACGCCGGTGCATAAAGGTCCTTTTTTCCGCGGTTATGGTTTCATAATTCGCCGTTGATTATCTGCCGAAAATCACTGAAAAAGTTGGAAGCCGGCAAGCCGATGTCGGTTTTCCAGGGCTTATGCCCGACGCCGGCGAAAAAAAGTTTGTGGAACTTTCACAAATTTCTTTTTCGTATGTTTTTCCACAGGCGGGAAATACTTCTGATAGCTTTAATGGTTTCAGGAGGCTTCTATGCAGGG
>JAZNZG010000212.1:0-1814 GCA_045594825.1 Faecousia sp.
AACTACAAGGACCTGGTGGATAACTACCTGCAGATCAACGACTGGCGTGTTAAGGAAAATTCCACCGTTACATATTCTGTTGGCGGCTTGATCCTTTCCAACTCCGGTGCCATCACTGCCAACTACTGGCTTAGTGAGATCTACGATGAGGAAGTGGCTGAAGCACACCGCAGTGCTGCTATGCACCTGCACGACCTGTCTATGCTCACCGGTTACTGTGCCGGCTGGAGTCTGAAACAGCTGATCCAGGAGGGCTTGGGCGGTGTTCCCGGTAAGATCACCTCTTCTCCTGCTGCCCACCTGTCCACACTGTGCAATCAGATGGTCAACTTCCTGGGCATCATGCAGAACGAATGGGCCGGTGCCCAGGCGTTCTCCTCCTTCGATACTTACCTGGCTCCTTTTGTCAAGGTGGACAACCTGTCCCAGAAGGAGGTCAAGCAGTGTGTCCAGTCCTTTATTTATGGTGTGAATACTCCCTCCCGCTGGGGTACCCAGGCACCCTTCTCCAACATCACCTTGGACTGGGTTTGCCCTGCTGACCTGGCTGATCAGCCTGCTATCGTTGGCGGCAAGGAGATGGACTTCACCTACGGCGACTGCAAGAAGGAAATGGATATGGTCAACAAGGCCTTCATCGACATCATGATCGAGGGCGACGCCAATGGCCGTGGCTTCCAGTATCCCATCCCCACCTATTCCATCACCAAGAATTTTGACTGGAGCGAGACCGAGAACAACAAGCTCCTGTTTGAAATGACTGCCAAGTACGGCACGCCCTATTTCTCCAACTACATCAACTCCGATATGGAGCCCTCCGATGTCCGCTCCATGTGCTGCCGTCTGCGTCTTGATCTCCGGGAACTGCGTAAGAAGTCCGGCGGTTTCTTCGGCTCCGGTGAATCCACCGGCTCCATCGGTGTTGTTACCATCAACCTGCCCCGTATCGCATACCTGGCCAAGGATGAAGCTGATTTCTACGTCAGATTGGACAAGCTGATGGATATTGCTGCCCGCAGCCTTAAGACCAAGCGTACCGTCATCACCAAGCTGATGGACAACGGTCTGTATCCCTACACCAAGCGTTACTTAGGAACCTTCTCCAACCACTTCTCCACCATCGGCCTTATCGGTATGAACGAAGTGGGCCTGAACGCCAACTGGCTCAGAGCAGACCTGACCAACGAAAAGGTGCAGCAGTTTGCCAAGGAAGTGCTGGACCACATGCGTGAGCGTTTGAGCGACTACCAGGAAAAGTACGGTGACCTGTACAACCTGGAGGCAACACCTGCCGAGTCCACCACCTACCGCTTTGCAAAGCACGACAAGACTCTGTACCCCGACATCATTACCGCCAACGAAAACGGCACCCCCTACTACACCAACTCTTCCTACCTGCCTGTGGGCTTTACCGAGGATATCTTCTCTGCTCTGGAGATCCAGGACGAGCTGCAGACCCGGTATACCTCCGGTACTGTGTTCCATGCCTTCCTGGGTGAGAAGCTGCCCGACTGGCAGGCTGCCGCCAAGCTGGTACGGAAGATCGCAGAGAACCACAAGCTGCCTTACTATACCCTCAGCCCCACCTATTCTGTCTGTGCAGACCACGGTTATATCACCGGTGAAGTTTACACCTGCCCCACCTGCGGCAAAAAGACCGAGGTTTACAGCCGCATTACCGGCTACTACCGTCCCGTTCAGAACTGGAACGACGGCAAGAGCCAGGAGTTCAAGGACCGCAAGGTGTACAATGTGGGCACCTCCGTGCTGAAGAAGGAAGCTCCCGCTCCTGTGGAAGCACCGGTTGAGGAGGT
>JAZNZG010000213.1:0-4366 GCA_045594825.1 Faecousia sp.
ATGCCATTCTGGACGCCTGCCTGGCCCAGGATCCCGGCTCCCGTGTTGCCTGCGAGACCATGGTCACCACCAACTTCTGCCTGATCTGCGGTGAGATCACCACAAAGGCAGTGGTGGACTACGAGGCAGTTGCCCGTCAAACCATCCGTACCATCGGTTATATTTTCCCCGGTGACGGCTTTGACGCCGATACCGTGGAGATCCTGTGTAAGATCCATACCCAGTCTGCAGATATTGCACTGGGCACCAACGATGAAGTGGGCGGTGCCGGTGACCAGGGCATGATGTTCGGTGGTGCCTGCACCCAGACACCGGAGCTGATGCCCCTGCCCGCAGCCCTGTCCAGGGCTCTTGCCCGCCGGCTGACAGCCTGCGTGGAAAGCAACGACCTGCTTCGTCCCGATGGAAAGACCCAGGTAACTGCCGAATTTGATGAGCAGGGTAATGTACTGGGTATCGATACCGTTGTGGTATCTGTGATGCACAGTGCGGATTTTGCCATGGATGAGCTGCGTCGTTATATCCGTGAGGGCGTGATCGCTCCCGTGCTGAAAGCATACGGCTTTGACATCGGCGATGTACGCTGCATTCACATTAACCCCACCGGAAACTTTGTGATTGGCGGTCCCAACGGTGATACCGGACTTACCGGCCGCAAGATCATTGTGGATACTTACGGTGGCTACTTCTCCCACGGCGGTGGTGCCTTCTCCGGTAAGGACCCCACCAAGGTGGACAGAAGCGGTGCGTATATGGCCCGTTATATGGCTAAGAATCTGGTAGCCGCCGGCCTGTGCGATACCGTGCAGGTGCAGCTGGCCTACGCCATCGGCGTGGCAGAGCCTGTTTCTGTCCGTGTGGACACCCAGGGTACCGGCAAGCTCCCGGACGAAGAGCTTACCGCACTGCTGCGTAAGACCTGCGATCTGACTCCTGCAGGTATTATCCGCAAGCTGGATCTCCGCCGTCCCATTTACGGCAAGACAGCTTTGGAAGGCCATTTCGGTGTAGCCGACCGTCCCTGGGAGGAGACCGACCTGGCAGAGGAACTGCGGAAACTGGCTATGGTGTAATATGAAATTGTTTGTTAGGGACAGAGGCTTTTATAAAAGCTACATCTCCATGACGCTGCTGATCGCCATGCAGAACCTGATCACCTTCGCGGTGAATCTGGCGGATAATGTTATGATCGGCAACTATGACCAAAATGCCCTGTCTGGTATTTCTATGGTGAACCAGGTGCAGTTTTTACTGCAGACGGTGGTGCTGGGAATTGGAGCGGCCATTACGGTAATGGGAGCCCAGTATTGGGGGCAACACAGAGCAGAGCCTGTCCGCAAGGTGACCTCTGCCGGCCTGAGTATTGCCCTGGTGGTAAGCCTTGTTATGACAGCGGTCTGCCGTATGTTTCCGGAGTGGACGCTGTCGCTGCTGACGGATGAGGCAGCGGTCATCGCGGAAGGCAGCCGGTATATGAATATCGTCTGCGTGTCTTTTGTTCTGTTTGCTCTTTCCAATACCATGCTGTTTGCTCTGCGGTCGGTGGAAACCACCCATGTAGGCTTTTTTGCTTCTACCGTAGCACTGGTATTTAATATCGTTCTGAACTATGGACTGATCTTCGGTCGCCTGGGCATGCCTGAAATGGGCGTGGAGGGTGCAGCGATTGCCACGCTGGTCTCCCGTGTTGTGGAATTTGCCGTTGTGGCGGTCTATGCCCTGTGCATCGATCAAAAAATGTGCTGGCGGCTGCGTGACCTGTTCCACCAGGACAGGGTGATCTTTGGAGATTTTCTCCGGAATGGTATGCCCGTGATTTTGGCAGAATCGGTTTGGGGTATTGCCATGGCGGCACAAACCTCCATTATCGGCCGGCTGGGTGAGGATACCATTGCGGCCAGCTCCATCGCGGTAACCGTGTTCCAGGTGGTGTCGGTCATCACTTATGCTTCCGGTAACGCATCCGGTATCATTATCGGTAAGACGGTGGGTGAGGGGGATATTCTCAGGGTCAAGGCCTATACCCGCACCTTCCAGATCCTGTTTGTGTTTGTGGGGGTGCTTACCGGTACTGCCTTATGGCTGTGCAAAGATTGGGTGCTGTCGCTGTATGCATCCATCACGCCCGGTGCCCATGACCTGGCACTGCAGTTTCTGACGGTACTGGCCGTTACTGTGGTGGGAACCTCTTACCAGGTGGCCTGCCTTACCGGCATCGTTACCGCCGGCGGTGACACCAAATTTGTGCTTATTAACGATCTGATCCACCAATTTCTGATCGCCATTCCCGGGGCATTTCTGTCGGCATTCGTATTTGGGGCACCTCTGTGGGTAACATTCCTTTGCCTAAAGAGCGACCAGATACTCAAATGCTTTGTAGCCGTTGTAAAGATCAACCGCTACAAGTGGATCAGACCTCTGACTCGTGAAGAAACTTTGCCGTAAAACGCGTAATTTCTTGTATTTTACGGCAAATGTGGTATATTAGTGACAGAAGATGACAATGGAGGGGATCCAATGCTGGATTATATTCGAATCGGCTGTGCTGTACCTGCCGTGCAGGTTGCAGACACCGTGACCAATACACAGAACATCTGTGACTATATTTCCCGTGCAGATGAAAAAGGCTGTGACATTGTGGTGTTCCCGGAGCTGGCGGTGACCGGCTACACCTGTGCCGACCTGTTTTTCCAGGAAAATCTTCTGAAAGCCACCGCATTGGGACTAAAGGCCATCGCCCAGCATACCGGTATTTATCCTGCTATCACGGCAGTGGTGGGTGCCCCTATGGTGATCGGCGGCCAGATGTACAACTGCGGCGTTGTATTGTCTGGTGGCATGATCCGGGGCGTGGTGCCCAAGACCTACCTGCCCAACTATAAGGAATTTTACGAACGCCGCTGGTTCTCCTCCTCTCAGGATTTACGGTGCAAGGAGATCTGTGCCCGTGATTTCGGTATCCGGGAGGATTACACCATTCCCGTAGGCAGAGATCTGCTGTTTACATTGGGTGACGGTACCGTTTTGGGCGTGGAGATCTGCGAGGACCTGTGGACACCCATGCCTCCTTCCACCATGCTTACCATCAACGGTGCGGAGGTGGTGGTGAACCTTTCCGCCAGCAACGAGACCGTGGGCAAGCGGGAGACACGGCAGGATCTGGTACGCCACCAGTCCAATATCTGTAACTGTATTTATGCTTATGTATCCGCAGGCTATACCGAGTCCACCCAGGACCTGGTGTTTTCCGGTCACAGCATGGTCTGCGAAAACGGCACATTGTTGGCAGAAAATACAAGCCTTATCGAAACGGACTACATGCTGATCCAGGAGGCCGATCTGGGCAAGGTCCGTTCTATCCGCCGGAAGAATAAGAGCGTCCGTGACGCCGCTTCCTTTTATGGCAATTACGAGCCTGTCCGTACCGTCTACTGTACCGGCACAGACCTGCGTGGTGACGGCACATCTTATGCTGTCAGTAAGCATCCCTTTGTTCCTGAAAACCCCGAAAAGCGGAAAGAACGCTGCATGGCTGCCTTTGAGATCCAGGTGGCGGGACTGATGCAGCGGCTGAAGACGCTGAACACCAATGCCGTCATCGGCGTATCCGGAGGCCTGGACTCCACCCTGGCTCTGCTGACAGCTGTGGAAGCCATGGCAAGGCTGGGCAGACCAGCATCTCATGTTTATGCTGTGACCATGCCCGGCAGCGGCACCTCTGGCCGCACCTACCGAAATGCTTTGGAGCTGATGCAGCTTTTGGGTGTCAGTATTAAGGAAATTCCCATTGGTGAGGCCATGGCTCTCCATTTCCGGGACATCGGCCATGACCCCACAGTATTCAACGGCACCTACGAAAATGCCCAGGCCCGTGAGCGGACCCAGATCCTCATGGATTACGCCAGCGTGGTGGGCGGCATCGTCATCGGCACCGGCGACTTGAGCGAGCTGGCACTGGGCTGGTGTACCTATAACGGCGACCACATGAGCATGTTTGGCGTCAATGCCTCTCTGCCCAAGACCATTATCCCCTGGGTCATCCGGTCTGTGGCGGAACTGGAGCAGTACCGGGCAGCGGCAGCAGTCCTGGCGGACATTCTGGACACACCCATCAGTCCCGAACTTCTGCCCACCGATGCAAAGGGTAATATCGCCCAGTACACGGAAGACCTGGTGGGTCCTTATGCACTGCACGACTTCTTCCTGTACTATATGCTCCGCTTTGACTTCGCTCCTGCCAAAATATTCACCCTGGCATGCCGTGCCTTTGAAGGTGAATATGATGGAGAAACCATCAAGAAGTGGTTTAAGATATTCTGCCGCCGGTTCTTCAGTCAGCAGTTCAAACGCAGCAGCATGCCCGAAG
>JAZNZG010000214.1:0-4130 GCA_045594825.1 Faecousia sp.
ACCAGAATGGTCTGGCCGCCGGCCTTTTGGGCACCGCGGCAGGCAGCTGCCGCCTCCAAGGTCATGCGACGCCGGAATTCATCGTACAGATTGGTTCCCACCCTGCCCTCCTCATGGGAGGTATAGCCGCAGGTACCTTCAATATCGCACGCAAGATAAATATTCATAAACCGGGCTCCTTTCCGTCCTCGCTGTTAAGCAAACGCTCTGTCGTCATGGTTTCTTTCTGGATTTGCTGCTGTTATTCTATCATCCGGCAGTGGGAAAAGCAAGACGCGAAGGCCGGATTTCCCACATTCGCCATTTGCGGCTGATGAAAATTTTTTATTTGGTATTACTGCACATATAATAAAAAGATTTATCGGCAAATATGACAATATTGCCGTTCAATAATTGTCAAATGCAACAATTGCGGGGAATTGTTGGATTGATTATAATAAATAGTGACGATAACCGTCAAAATCAAAAGGAGGACAACTAAATGAAGAAACTGATCGCTCTGCTGCTGGCTCTGGTCATGGTTATTGGCATGGTAGCTTGTGGCAACAACGACGCTCCCGTTGCTGACGCTCCCGTAGCTGACGCTCCTGCTGCTGATGCTCCTGCTGCTGATGCTCCCGAGGCAGAAAAGAACATGTCCCTGAACATCCTGTGGGCCGGCACCGGTAACGGTGAGATGGCAAACGAGGCTGTCGAGATCCTGAAGGCCGAGTACGGTCTGGATATCGCTCTTGAGTACAACACTGTTGCTCACGAAGTGTTCCAGCCCATGCTGGTTGCTGGCAATCCCCCCGATGTTGCCATGATCCAGGACAACTTCTTCGACCATTTCGCAGCTGCCGCTGAAGGTGCTTACATCGACATCGTTCCTTACCTGGATCTGCCCGTTGACGAGGCTGGCCACACCATTAAGGAAGTCGGTAACGGCGACATTCTGGACGCTATCGCAATGGACGGCAAGGTCTACCTGGCTGCTTCCAACGTCAACACTGAGAACATCTGCTACAACAAGGCACTGTTCGCAGAGCACGGCTGGGAAGTTCCCGAGACCATCGACGAGTTCATGGCTCTGTGCGAAGAAATCAAGACCACTACTGACATCGCTCCCTTCTGCTGGACCGGTATGTATCCCTACTACGCCAGCCCCCTGGTATTCCCCCTGATCTGCACCTACGGCAATGGCGTTGAAGAGTACTCCAAGTTCAACAACCTGACCGAGGGCTTCTGGGTATCCGAGCCCGTTCAGAAGACCGCTGCCCTGCTGCAGGAAATGCGGGATAAGGGCTACTTTGTTGATGGCATGATGTCCCTGAACCACACCGGTTCTCAGATGGAATTCATCAACGGCAACATCGCTATGATCTGTGTCGGCTCCTGGCTGGAAGCTGAAATGGACGGCAACTGGCCCGAGGGCTTCGAACTGTCCGTTATGCACGCTCCCACTCTGAACGCTGGCGACGAGAAGTACGTCACCGTTTCCGCTCAGAAGTTCTGCTTCCCCGCTGCTGCTGAGAACACCGACTGGACCGGCGAGTTCCTGCAGGCTTACTACTCTGAAGAGTCCGCTGTTTACAATGCATCCAACGGCTGTATCGTCTCTCCCTGGTACGCTGCTAACAGCGAAGCTGTTCAGGCTCAGATGACCGAGTTCTCCAAGGCTGCATTCGGTGCTGCTGACGAAGGCACCATGCTGTACCCCCTGGCTAAGGCTTGGTACAAGGAGTGGTGGGATTACTACCAGAACACTCTGACCGCTCTGGTCTCCGGTGAGATCGACGCCGCTGAGTTCTGCCAGCTGATGGAAGATGCTACTGCTGACCTGCGTGCTGACGACTCCGTTGTTAAGTACTCCGCTGGCTAATCCATCCAAACACAATCTAACCCCCGCTTAGCAAACGCGGCCCGGTCGGTTTTGGCCGACCGGGCCTTTTTCAAAATTTCAGGAGGAAACACCATGGCAAAAGTTTCTACAGCGAACCGCTTGCCCACCCACCGAAAAAAAGTGGACTGGGCTAAAACCGGTTTCATTATCTGCTTTCTGCTCCCCCCGTTGATCGTCTACGGCCTTTTCTATCTGCTGCCTTTCGCACAGGCCTTCGTTTACAGTACCTTTGACTGGGCAGGATACAGCCGCGATATGACCTTTGTAGGTCTGGCTAACTTCAAGGAAGCCCTCCAGGACGAGCTGGTCTGGAAGGCCCTTGGTCACAACTTCTTCTTCGCATTCTGGTGTACTCTGGTCACCTTTGTTCTGTCCTTCTTCTTCGCCGTATGCTTCACCCGTCTGAAGATCAAGGGCACCATGTTCTATCGAATCGTCTATTTCTTCCCCAACACCTTGTCCATCGTGGTCATCGGTGTTCTGTGGATGTTTATTTATAACCCCTCCTTCGGTCTGCTTAACGGCATATTGGACGCTACGGGCCTGGGAGTGCTCATTAAAGACTGGCTGGGCGACAAAAATGTGGTTATGGCCGCATTGGTCGCTCCCCAGGCCTGGATGTACATCGGCTTCTATATGGTTCTCTTCATCAGTGCCATTCAAAATGTGCCGGAGTCCTACTATGAAGCCGCCACTTTGGACGGTGCCAGTCAGTGGCGTCAGTTAGGTTCCATTACCGTTCCCCTGATCTGGGGTACTTTCCGGACTGCACTGGTCCATTTCATCGTCAATGCTTTTGAAAAGACTTTCGCTTTGGTCCGTGTTATTACTGCCGGCGGTCCTAACCACGCCTCGGAGGTCATGACCACCTATCTGTACGATCAGGCCTTTAAGTTTGGTCACTACGGCTACGGCTCCGCCATCGGCGTGATCCTGTTTGCCGTCATCGCCATCCTCAGCCTGTTGGTCATGCGGATCACCAAGCGTGAGACATACGAGTACTAAGGAGGTGCAGAACATATGAAGCCGAAAATGAGTCTAGGCAGAGCGATCATCTACATCCTGCTGGTCATCTACGCCGTCATCGTTATCTACCCCATGTTCTGGACCATTATGTCCTCCTTCAAGACCACTGCTGAGTTCTACAAGGATGTTTGGGCACTGCCTAAAGCTTTGAACTGGGAGAACTTCTCCAATGCATGGACCCGGGCCAAGCTGGGCTGGAACATTCTGAACTCTGTTTGGGTGGTTGCCGTCTCCCTGGTGCTGACCGATATTCTGGCCGCTATGCTGGCCTATGTCACCGGCCGTTTCAAATTCCCCGGAGCCAAGTTCCTGGGAACCCTGTTCATTCTGGGTATGTTCGCACCCCTGGTCCTGGGTACCATTCCCCAGTTCCTGAACCTGCAGAAATTCGGTCTGTATGATACCCATTTGGGTCTGATCCTGATCTATACGGCCTATTCCCTGCCCTTCTCGGTGCTGATTATGCGTAACACCTTTGAAACGCTCCCCACCGATTTCCAGGAGGCCGCTATGACCGACGGTGCCAGCCACATCCAGACCTTCTTCAAGATCATGCTGCCCCTGGCCCGTTCCGGTATCGTCACCATCAGTATCTTCCACTTCCTGTGGACCTGGAACGACTATATCTACGCCATGACCTTCATCCCCTCTGAGGCCAAGCGTACACTGACCGTGGGTCTGAACCAGCTGACCGCCACGGCTCAGTACTCCGCCGACTGGGGTGCACTGTTTGCCGGCCTGGTCATCGTTATGATCCCCTCTATTCTTATCTATGTGATTTTCAACAAGGAACTGCAGTCCGGCATGACCGCCGGTGGTATTAAGGGCTGATACAGCCCGGGAGGCACGCAAATGAGCATGATTTCCATTGACAGGCACAAATTAAAAGCATACCTGATTGAACTGTTCGGCCGACTCCGTGTCAGCAGCGAAGATGCTGCCTGTGTGGCAGATGTGCTGATCTGTGCCGATCAGTGGGGCGTTGCGTCCCACGGCATTCTGCGTGTGGAACGGTATGTCCAGTGTCTGCAGTCCGGCGGTATTCTGCCGGACGCGGAATTCACCGTGGAAAAGCAGGTGGGCGGCTGGGCTCATGCCACCGCAGGCGGCGGTCTGGGCATCCCTGCCAGCTGCAAAGCCACCGAGCTGGTCATTTCCCTTGCCAGGGAGCATGGCATCGGTGTTGTGAATCTGCGGCAGAGCCACCACAACGGTGCTGAAG
>JAZNZG010000215.1:0-5872 GCA_045594825.1 Faecousia sp.
TACTGCTTCTGTGATCACTAGAACAATAAACTGGAGCCGTCGCCGGCCTTTTTCGTAAGCTTCCCGTTTTCTACGAATCCCATTTTTTCCAGCCACTGCTGGAAGGCCGGGATGGCGGTCTTGCCGGTCAGTTCCCGCAAAGCGGCCGTCTCCCGGAAGCCGGTGGTCTGGTAGTTCAGCATAATATCATCTCCGTGGGGGATTCCCATGAAGTAATTGCACCCCCCCATGGTTAAGAGTGCCGCCAGATTCTCGATATCGTTCTGATCTGCCTTCATGTGATTGGTATAGCAGCAGTCGCAGCCCATGGAAATGCCGGTCAACTTACCCATGAAATGATCCTCCAAACCGGCACGGGTCACCTGGCGGGCATCGTACAGATACTCCGGCCCGATGAAGCCCACAACGGTGTTAACAAGAAAGGGCTGGAACCGCTTGGCAGAGCCGTAGCACCGGGCCTCCATGGTCACCTGATCGGTGTCATGATGGGCGTTGGATGAGAGCTCCGAGCCCTGGCCTGTTTCAAAATACATCACATTGGGACCCTCTGCCGTTCCGTCCCGCAGGAGCAATTCCCTTGCCTCCTGCAGGGTGGCGGCATTGAAGCCAAAGGCCTCGTTACCCTTTTGGCTTCCTGCGATGGATTGGAATATCAGATCACAGGGTGCACCCTCCCGGACCGCCTTCATCTGTGCCGTTACATGGGCAAGGACGCAGATCTGGGTAGGGATTTCCCAATGCTCCTGTATTTCCCGGAACCGCCGCAGAACTTTACCCACCTGCTCCGGAGAGTCGGTAACAGGGTTTAATCCAATGACCGCATCACCGGCACCAAAACTGAGGCCCTCCAGCGTAGAAGCTGTGATACCATCCGGATCGTCGGTGGTATGGTTGGGCTGCAGGCGGCAGGACAGCGTCCCGGGCAGGCCAATGGTTGTATTGCAATGGGCAGTAACGGTGATCTTGTTTGCCGCATAAATAAGGTCCAGATTGCCCATCAGCTTACACACCGCTGCCACCATTTCCGAAGTCAGCCCTCGGCTGATACGGTGAATATCTCTTCCTGTGGTATCTTCACTTAAAAGCCATTCACGAAACTGGGCAACTGTCCAGCTCCGGATGGAGGCATAAATTTTCTCGTTTACATCGTCCTGAATGATGCGGGTGACCTCGTCCTCCTCGTAGGGGACAGCAGGGTTTTCCCGCAGATCCGCCAGGGTAAGTGCCGACAAAACCACCTTTGCCGCCACCCGTTCCTGTGCTGTTTCGGCTGCCAATCCCGCCAGCTTGTCGCCGGTTTTTTCCTCATTGGCTTTGGCCAGCACTTCCTTAATATTTTTAAAGGTGTATGTCTTTCCCAGTAATGTGGTTTTCAGTTTCATAGCATACCTCACTGTGACAAAATCAGGGTTTTTATGACCACCGGCAGACAAGGACCCACAGGCAGGCCGATGTCCAGATAGCTGCCCTCTTCAAGCTGTACACGGTCAATACACAAGCACGGTGTTCCCGGCGGCAGCATCAGACAAAGGCTGTGGCCCAGTGCCTTTGCCATATCCGCTTGCAACGCCACCAGCAGCTTCTTTTCCTTCACCTGGCTCAACACCTCTGCCAGCTGCCGGACCTGGTGGTAAGTGGGTGAAAAATAGCCAGGCAAGGCGATGACCACCGTATCGGCATCCTCCCGGAGCAGTCTGCGACGGATACATTCCGGGTCTTCCTGCTGCCGCAGGTCAAAGGCTGCCACCGGCAGATTTTTCAGCGGCAGCTTGATATCCCGGTAAAACACGGTGCTGCCGGAAAGCTGGGTGCTGTAACACCCAGCACCGATGACCGTGGCACGGATGGTCTGCCTGCCCAGCATATATTCTCCCCGGCACAGCAGACTCCTCCGGATCGCCTGCCCCAGTATTGGACCCATATCTCCAAAGGCAAAATCCGGGTACTGCTGTTCAATGCAGTCCGCCACGCCCCCGGAAAAGGAGAGGACAGCTCCCGGTTTACAATCCCATGTGCCGGTGACTTCCCGGGTGGCCAGTTTTTGGAATAATTCGGTTTTCTTCCGCAGGCCTGCCGCCATCTCCAGTACCTGTGTCAGCATATCTGCAATAAAATCCAGTGCTTCCCGGGTCGGGGTGTCCCCTTCCCGCAGGTCCGTAATATCCCGCAGCACCGGGGAAATATAGGTGATGCGGCCTTCCTTGAATTTCAGCAGTCTGCCACCCACATTCATGCAGTAAGTGGCCACAATCTTTCCATCTTCGATCCTGGCAAGATTGCTTGTTCCGCCGCCAATATCCATATGCAGGACCGTCTTCCCAGTTTTTTCCGACCATTCTGCTGCACCGGCTCCCCTGGCGGCAAGCACACTTTCCAGGTCCGGTCCGGCAGTAGCCACTACAAACTCCCCGGCATAGCCGGACAATGCATCCAGCACCGCCCGTGCATTTTCCTTACGGGAGGTCTCTCCTGTGATGATAATGGCTCCGGTGTCCACATTCTCCGGACGGATCCCCGCCCGGCGGTATTCCGCCGCCACCATCTGTTGAAGTTTTTCGCCGTCCACATTTTGGGCGTCACGCAAGGGCGTAAACTGCACCGGACTTTCATATACGATCTCCCGTTCGGTGATCTCCATGCTGGGAACAGCAAAGCCCGATGCCCGGTTTTGAATTTTGATCCGGGATACGATGAGCTGGGTCGTGGTGGTGCCCACATCCAGTCCAACGGAACAAAGATTCTCAGACACGCCCGGTCACCTCTTCCAAAATCCTGCGTACCATAAAATCCTCCACCGGAATGGGGTTTGTTTTGCAGCATGGGTCTTTCAGCACTGTCTCCACGATCTGTTTGGACTTATGCCACACTGCCTGGGGCTGGATACCTGCCTGGTACAAGGTCTGAGGCAGCTGCAGCTCCCGGCGAAGCCGGATCAGTCCGTTTTTCAGGTTTCGTACACCGATGGTATCGGCACTGCCTCCCAATCCGGCACCCCGGGCAAGGCGGGCGTATTTTTCCGCTGCTCCGTGGGCGTTGCAGGTGATCACCGCCGGCAGCAATATGGCGTTCAGCCTTCCGTGGGGGATGTGGAACATCCCGCCCAAGGCGTGAGCCATGGCATGGCACAGGCCCAATCCTGCCTGGGTAAAGGCCATACCCGCCATGGCAGAGGCTGTGTGGATCTTCTGTCTTACCGCGACTTTGCCTGCAAAGGAAGCAGGCAACGCCCCGAATGCCACCGTGAAGGCATCCAATGCCAATGCGTCGGTGATAGCCCCGGCTCCCGTGGCAACATAAGCCTCCACCGCATGGCTGAGCACATCAAAACCCGCATCTGCCACCAAGGAAGACGGCAGTTCTTTTAACAGGTCACTATCCAAAATCGCCACATCCGGACACATCCTGGGATCCGTCAAAGGATGTTTTGTCTGCCCATGGGTCAGTACAGCAAACTCCGTCACCTCAGAACCGGAGCCGGAAGTGGTGGGAATGGCCACCAGGCGAACCGGGAATCCTGCAAAATAGGCCATAGCCTTGGCACAGTCCATGGCACTGCCTCCTCCCAAGGCCACTAAGATGTCCGGCCGGAACTCCCGTACCAGGGCAGTTCCCTCCGCCGCCAGCTCCACCGTTGGGTCAGGGCTGACCCGGTCAAATATTTTCACTTCCTGTGCTTTTGAAAGTTCTGCCGCCTTTTGGGCCTGTCCGTTTTTAGAAAAGTAAGGGTCCGCCACCAGCAGCAGCCGCTTGCACTCCATATCCCCCAGGGCAGCCAAAGCCCCCGCCCCGGAAATAATTTTTGTTTTACAGATAAATTGCTCCATGTACCTACCACCTTTGTTGTCAGTATTTCCAAAGGAACACAAATCATGTGTTATCAGGAAAATTTTTTGAAAAGTTATAGGAAAATCAAAACAAATGTGCTATCATGGAGAAGAGGTGAGCATTGTGGAAGAAGAAAGAAAGGAAACCATCCCCCAGGAAGAGCCTGTCTATCAGTCCCGTCCCAAGTGGCAGGTATGGCTGGCACGCCTTGGATTGGCTGCATTTATTCTGTTTTTAATCATGTTCTATATCATCATCTTCAGAGGTGGGGTGTAATGCGGATCCTGGGAATTGACCCCGGTTACGGCATTACCGGCTTCGGCCTTGTGGAGGCCGACAGACAGCAGTTTTCTCTTCTGCGGTGCGGTGCCATCACCACTCCGGCAGGCATGGATTTTTCCGCCCGCCTGGAGATCATTTACGAAGATATGCGGCAGCTATTGGAGGTGGCCAAACCCGATGCGGTAGCCATCGAGGAGCTGTTTTTCGGTCAGAATGTCACCACCGGTATCGGCGTTGCCCAAAGCCGGGGCGTGATCCTGCTGGCCATCCGGCAGGCAGGTCTGCCGGTCTTCCAGTATAAGCCCATGCAGGTAAAGCAGGCGGTGGTGGGCTACGGCAACGCCACCAAGCACCAGGTGCAGGATATGACCAAGCGGCTGCTGCGGCTGCAGGCAATGCCCAAACCCGATGATGCTGCCGATGCCATTGCCATTGCCCTGTGTCATGCCCGCTCCAGCACCTCCCTGTTGGCACAACTGCAAAACAAATAATCTACGGATTTGAGGTTTTACTATGTTATATTACGTTTCCGGTCCTGTGGCTGTTTTGGAGCCGGGCCTGGCTGTCATTGACTGCGGCGGCGTGGGCTACGGCTGCCGTGTCACCGCCTATACGGCTGCCCAGTTAAAGCTGAATCAGCCTGCAAGGCTTTATATTACCGAGTCCATTCGTGAGGATGCCTTTGATCTTTACGGCTTCAGCAGCCGGGAAGAGCAGCGGTGCTATGAGCTGCTGACCACCGTCAACGGCGTTGGTCCCAAGGCTGCCATGTCCATATTGTCCGCGGGCCCTCAGAATTTCACCCTTGCTGTGATGACCGGGGATGAAAAGCTTTTGACGGCTGCCCAGGGCATCGGTAAGAAGATCGCCCAACGAATCATTTTGGAACTGAAGGATAAGATCGGCGGCAGCAATACAGAGCTGGATTTCTCCGGTCCGGCAGTTACCGTCACAGCCGCATCCGGCAACAACGCCGCTTTGGCAAACGCAGCCCTGCAGGAGCTGGGCTATACCCCCTCGGAGATTGCTGCCGCCCTCAAGGGCGTGGATCCCAATGCCTCCACAGAGGAAATGGTCCGCTTCGCTCTTCGTGCCATGGTCATGAAAGGTTAAGTGAGGTATCCCCATGAGTTTAGAATTTTCTCAGGAATTGGATAATCCCATTATTTCCCCGGTCTATGCCCCCCAGGATGCTGGGGAGATCGGTCTGCGGCCCAAGCTGCTGTCTGACTACACCGGTCAGGAAAAGGCCAAGGGCAACCTGTCCGTTTATATTGAAGCCGCACGGCGTAGAAATGAGCCCCTGGACCACACGCTGCTCTACGGCCCTCCCGGCTTGGGTAAGACCACCCTGGCAGGCGTCATCGCCAATGGGATGGGCGTGAATATCCGCATCACTTCCGGTCCGGCCATTGAAAAGCCCGGTGATCTGGCAGCATTGCTGACCAATTTGAATCTTGGCGACATTTTGTTTATCGACGAGATCCACCGCTTAAACCGGGTCGTGGAAGAGATTTTGTACCCGGCCATGGAGGACTTCGCCATTGACATCATCGTAGGCAAAGGCCCCAGTGCAAACTCCATCCGTTTGGATCTGCCCAAGTTCACACTGGTAGGTGCCACCACCCGTGCCGGTCAGCTTTCCGCTCCCCTGCGGGACCGCTTTGGTGTGAGCCTGCGTTTGGAGCTGTACACCCGCGAAGAGCTGGCACGGATCGTCACCCGGTCCGCCACCATCCTGGGTATGGATATTGACCCCGCCGGT
>JAZNZG010000216.1:0-2030 GCA_045594825.1 Faecousia sp.
CACCAACGACGGTGTCACCATCGCCAAGGAAGTGGAGCTGGAGGATGCCTTTGAGAACATGGGCGCCCAGCTGATCCGCGAGGTGGCCACCAAGACCAATGATGTGGCCGGCGACGGCACCACCACCGCCACCGTTCTGGCCCAGGCCATCACCCGGGAGGGTCTGAAGAACCTCAGTGCCGGTGCCAACCCCATGGTGATGCGTAAGGGCATCGAGAAGGCTGTGGAAGCAGCTGTGGAGGCCATCAAGGGTCACTCCGTACCCGTCAAGGGCAGTGAGGACATCGCCCGTGTGGGTACCGTTTCCTCCGGCGATGCCGCCATCGGCGAGCTGATCGCTGAGGCTATGAACAAGGTGGGTGCCGAGGGCGTTATCACCATCGAGGAGAGCAAGACTGCCGAGACCGGCCTGGAGGTGGTGGAAGGCATGCAGTTCGACCGTGGCTATATCTCCCCCTACATGGTCACCGACACCGACAAGATGGAAGCCGTCCTGGACGACGCTTTCATCCTCATCACCGATAAGAAGATCTCCTCCATCCAGGAGATCCTGCCCATTCTGGAGCCTGTTGTCAAGTCCGGCAAGAAGATGATGATCATTGCCGAGGATGTGGACGGCGACGCACTGGCCACATTGCTTGTGAACCGTCTGCGTGGCAACTTCAACTGCGTCTGCGTCAAGGCACCCGGTTTTGGCGACCGCCGCAAGGAAATGCTCCAGGACATCGCCGTGCTCACCGGCGGTACCGTGATCTCCAGCCAGCTGAACATGGAGCTGACCGAGACCACCCTGAACGACCTGGGCCGCTGCCGTCAGGTAGTGGTCACCAAGGACGCCACCACCATCGTAGACGGAGCCGGTGACACCGAGATGATCAAGGCCCGTGCCCATCAGGTCCGTTCCTCCATCGCCACCACCACCTCTGACTACGACCGTGAAAAGCTCCAGGAGCGTCTGGCAAAGCTGTCCGGCGGCGTCGCCGTTATCAAGGTGGGTGCCCAGACTGAGGTGGCCATGAAGGAAAAGAAGCTCCGTGTTGAGGACGCTCTGAATGCTACCCGTGCCGCTGTGGAAGAGGGCATCGTGGCCGGCGGCGGTACTGCCCAGGTCAACGCCATCGAAGCAGTTGAGGCTCTGGTGGAGACCCTCAGCGGTGACGAGAAGACCGGTGCAAAGATCATCGCCGTTGCCCTGCAGGCTCCCATCCGTCAGATCGCCCAGAACGCCGGCGTGGACGGCAGCGTGGTCTACGAGAAGATCCGTTCTTGCGGCCAGGTAGGCTACGGCTACAACGCCTACACCGAGGAATATGTGGATATGATCGGCTCCGGCATCGTGGATCCCACCAAGGTGACCCGCTCCTCTTTGGAAAATGCCGCATCCATCGCAGCCTCCGTGCTGACCACCGAATCCCTGGTGGTGGATAAGCCCAATCCCCAGGCAGATGCCGCTATGGCAGCCGCTGCCGCCCAGGGCGGAATGTACTAAGAAACGAAAGCTCCCCCCGTTCGATTCCTCGAACGGGGGGCCTTTTTTCCGGTATCGCTACCCCTGCCAAAGCCTCCCTTGTGTAAAGGGAGGTGGCTGTGCGAAGCACAGACGGAGGGATTGTGCAGAAAAGGCTACCGTTTCGCATTGGTTTTCGGCGAAATCGAAACAGCTTACAGCGACAATCCCTCAGTCATTTTGCGTCCGGGACGCAAAATGACAGCTCCCTTTACACAAGGGAGCCTTTATGTCCGGTGTCGTTACTGCACAGGCCAAAGGCCCCTAAACACTTGGAAAAATTTACAATTTGTTCTTGCGGCAGGGGGGGGAAACAGGTGTATAATGGTAAAAGCGATATTACATCCTTACGGGAGGAACGATTTATGAAACGGTTTTTAGCGACCCTGCTGGCTGTGGTGATGGTATTCACCTGCCTGCCTGTAACTGCTTTCGCAGCCGCGGAAGTGGCCTCCGGCACCTGCGGCGACAACGCAACCTGGAGCCTTACCGATGACGGCGTGCTCACCATCTCCGGCCAGGG
>JAZNZG010000217.1:0-5948 GCA_045594825.1 Faecousia sp.
GGAGATCTGCGTAAGGCCATGAATGCCGTAGAGGTGCTGTTTTCTGCCGGCCAGCCGGCAGGGGACAAGCTGCTGCTGACCTTGGCAGATGCCAAAGCCGTCACGCAGAAAAGTGCCCTCCGGGCAGACCGGGACGGTGACAGTCACTATGACCTGTTGTCTGCACTGCAAAAATCCATCCGTGGCTCTGACCCGGATGCGGCCTGCCATTATTTGGCACGGCTTTTGGAGGCCGGTCAAATGCAGTCTGCCTGCCGCCGCCTGATGGTGATCGCGGCCGAGGATGTGGGTCTTGCGTATCCGATGATCATACCCATCGTCAATGCCAGCGTGGACATGGCTTTGAAGCTGGGCATGCCTGAAGCACGGATCCCTTTGGGTGATGCTGCTGTGCTGATGGCCACCGCACCCAAGTCCAATTCCGGTCATATTGCTCTGGATATGGCTTTGGCTGATGTCCGGCGGGGCAGGACCGGTGATTTCCCCCGGCACCTGCAGAATGTCCATGCCGATACTTATACCATGGAACGGGAGCAGGGATACCGTTATCCCCACGATTACCCCAACCATTGGGTACAGCAGCAGTATCTGCCGGACGAACTGGCGGACACCCGATACTACGAGTACGGCTCCAATAAGGTGGAGCAGGCAGCCAAGCAGTACTGGGACGCCATAAAGGGGAAATGATATGGATATCAGACTTGGCGATATTTTGGTTATGAAGAAAGCCCATCCCTGTGGGGAGAAAAAATGGCGTGTCTTGCGGACCGGTGCAGACTTTCGCCTGCAGTGTATGGGTTGCGGTCATGAGGTCATGACGCCCCGGTTCAAAGCGGAGAAAAACATCCGCGAAGTCCTTCGGGAAAACATATCGACAGATTCAAGCGGCAGCTGATGGATTCAGCTGCCGCATTTTTTGTTTCTGCCTTGGTGACGGCGGATTCCCACCGATGAATGTCTGAACACCCACCGAACCGCAGCACCTGCTGCGACGGGATTTTTGAAGCGGCGGGGATATACTGACCTCACCGAAGGGAGGACTGGCTGTGACGGTATATGTGGATGTTGTGATGCTGCTGAATTTTTTGGTGGATTGGCTGCTGCTTATGGGAACAAACCGGCTCTGCGGCCATGGCCTCTCCTTAGGCAGAACGGCCTTGGGCGGCCTTGTAGGCGGCGTTTATGCGGCCGGGTGCCTGTTCCCGGGGTTCGCGTTTTTGGGCGGTACGCTGTGGCGTGTGGCGTCCTTGGTGATCGTTGCGTTGATAGCCTTCGGTTTGCACAGGGACAGTCTGCACCGGTGTGCGGTGTTTCTGCTGCTGAGTATGGCACTTGGTGGTTTTGCCCTGTGCCTGGGAGGCAGCAGCTTTTGGAAGCTGACAGGATCGGCAGCGGGCATATGCCTTTTATGCGTACTGGGCGTTCGCAGCAAACACGACGGCGGCTATGTCCCTGTGGAGCTGACTTACGGTGACAGGCATCTGACGGTAACAGCGTTGCGGGACACGGGAAACACGCTCCGTGATCCGCTGACCGGTGGCCCGGTGCTGGTGGTGGATGGGGATACTGCCCTTCATCTTACGGGGCTTACATCCACTCAGCTAAGCAGCCCCGTGGAATCCATGGGAGCTTTGCCCGGTTTGCGGCTGATCCCATACCGGTCAGTGGGAACGCAAAACGGATTGCTGTTGGGCATGCAGCTGCAAGAAGTGAAGATCGGCTCCTGGAAGGGGAGCAGGGTGGTGGCGTTTGCCCCGGGACTTTTAAGCACGGCAGGAGAATATCAGGCATTGACAGGAGGAGCGGCATGACAGGAAAATTGATGGTGATCTTATGGAAATTAGGACTGATCTCACAGGGAACTATCCACTACATCGGCGGTACTGATGTACTACCGCCGCCGCTGAAGGGGATAGAGGAACAGGCGGCACTGGCAGCTCTTGAGCAGGGAGACGAAGCAGCAAAACAGCAGCTCATTGAACGGAATCTGCGTCTGGTAGTTTTTATCGCCAGACGGTTTGAAAACACGGGAGTCAATATTGAGGATCTGATATCCATTGGGACCATCGGCCTTATCAAAGCGGTCAGTACCTATCGCCGGGACAAGAACATCAAGCTGGCGACCTACGCCTCCCGGTGCATTGAAAATGAGATCCTCATGCACATAAGAAAAATATCCAACCAAAAGACAGAGGTGTCCCTGGACGAGCCGATTAACATGGACTACGACGGCAACGAGCTGCTGCTCTCAGACATATTGGGGACGGATGAGGATATGATCCTGCGACCTTTGGAGGACGATGTGGATCTGTGTCTTTTGCGAAAAGCGGTAGGGGAGCTGCCGGACCGGGAGCGGGAGATTATACAGATGCGGTTCGGTCTTGCGGGCAGGAAAGAGCTGACGCAAAAGGAGGTGGCTCAAAAACTGGGCATCTCCCAATCTTATATTTCCCGCCTGGAAAAACGCATTATGAACCGATTAAAAAAGGAGATCCTCCGGCAAACAAGCTGTGCTTAAAGGGCAATAAAAAATACTTGCAAATCAAAAGACGGTGTGCTACAATCGATACAAATTTATATCGATATAAAATCGTATCGATTGGGAGTGTATATTATGGAGCAAAAAGAAATTTCCAAATCCGTCTTGAAACGGTTGCCCGGCTACCTGGCATATCTGAAAAGCCTGCCGGAAGGTACCGCGACTTATATTTCTGCAACGGCCCTGGCCAATGCTCTGGGTATGGGCGAAGTGCAGGTTCGTAAGGACCTGGCCATGGTATCCGACGGCGGCCGTCCCAAGGTAGGCTATCTGCGGGAAAGGCTTATGGAGGACATCAGTCAGTTCCTGGGCTACGACAACACCACCGACGCGATTTTGATCGGTGCCGGTAAGTTGGGTCTTGCCCTGATGGGCTATAAGGGTTTCCAGGAATACGGTCTGAATATCCTTGCGGCTTTCGACCAGAATGAAGAAAAGGAAAATCCCAATGGCAAGCACCCGGTGTATCATATCTCCAAGCTGGAGAATTACTGCCGCAGCAACAAGGTGCTCATGGGCATCATCACCGTACCCAGTGAGAACGCCCAGCAGGTTGCCAATCTGCTGATCGCCAACGGTATTAAAGCAATCTGGAACTTTGCACCTGCCCATTTGGATGTCCCTGCCGGTATCCTGGTGCAGAACGAAAACATGGCCACATCTCTGGCGGTGCTTTCCATGCACCTGCAGGCACAGATCAAGGACAAAAAATAATACACGAGCCGCACCGGTTGGTGCGGCTCGTTTGCTCAAATTTCCGTTTTTGGCTCAGATGTAATATTGCGATAGAAAGCGGTGTATGCGGCATTCGTATATGGATTGAGGAAGAAAATCCCGATTCCACAGGTTAGAACACAAAGCAGGTTCCATCCGATAAAAGAAAAGCCTAAACAGAACAGCTCCCATTTATGCCCATCCATCAGTTTCTTGGATGCGTTGATGGCTTCCTTTGCAGTCATGTTGGGATTTTCTGCCATGATATAAGGCGTCATTGCGTAACTGAAGGATTTGATGATACCGGGGATAATGAGCAGCAATGCCCAAAGGAATGTATACAACCCACGCAGAAACGCCTGGAGAAAGCCCTGGCCAAATCTGTCAAACTGGGAGAACAGGTCAGAAATCTGCCGTTCCTTCCGGTCATACTGCTTCAGCAGAAATTGGGCATATCCAAGCTGAACCACGCCACCAAGGATCAAAGTAACAAGTGAGAGCGTGCCGGCAAAGCTGCCCACGACGGCAATCATCGACTTGGCAATTTGGGGAAGTTCACCAAAGTACCGTGAAATGTTTTCCTGATCAATGTCAAAATTCAGATCGATATTACTGCTGACCATCAGAGCACCGAAGATAGCGGCAATAAATGCGGCAAGTACGGCGTTCCAATAATTTCCTTCAAGTGACTCCCTGGCAATACGACGCAGATCTCGTGCACACATAATCATTCCTCCTTAATGTCAAGTATGGATTTATAGTAGCATATATGCCGGTAGATTGCAATAAAATTCCCGGACTGCATTGGCAGTCCGGGAATGATTTATTTACCGGGCTTGAAGGAATCCTTCAGGCTGACAGAACGGTTAAATACCAAATGTTGAGCAGAAGAATCCTTGCTGTCGGGACAGAAGTAGCCCAAACGCATGAACTGGAATGCGTCGCCGGTTTTTGCCTGCTGTAAGCTGGCTTCAACCTTGCAGCCGGTGAGGACTTCCAGGGAGTTGGGATTCAGACATGCCAGATAATCCTTGCCTGCTGCGTCGGGATCGGGATCGTCAAAGAGGTTGCTGTACTGACGGACCTCGGCATCCACAGCGGTAGCTGCATCCACCCAGTGGATGGTGGCACCCTTGACCTTGCGGCCGTCTGCGGGATCGCCGCCCCGGGAATCCGGGTCATAGGTTGCCAGGACTTCCACCACATTACCGTCATCGTCGGTAACAAAGCCGGTGCAGGTGATAAGGTATGCACCCTTCAGACGGCATTCCGGGCCACCGGGGAACAGACGCTTGTACTTGGGCACAGGCTCTGCCAGGAAGTCATCGGCTTCGATCCACAGGTTGCGGGAGAAGGCGACCTCGCGGGTTCCATCCTCAGGACGGTTGGGGTTGTTTTCCACTACAACGGTCTCCTGCTTGCCCTCGGGGTAGTTGGTGATGGTCAGCTTGATGGGCTTAAGGACTGCCATGACACGCTGTGCGGTCTCGTTCAGGTCCTCACGCAGACAGAACTCCAAAAATGCATAAGGGATGGTATTGGGGCTCTTTGCAACACCGACACGATCGCAGAAGTTCCGGATGGAGGCAGGGGTGTAGCCGCGGCGGCGGAGACCGCACAGGGTGGGCATACGAGGATCATCCCAACCGGAAACATAGCCGTTTTCCACCAGAGATCTCAGTTTACGCTTACTGAGCACCGTATGGTCAATGCCCAAACGGGCAAATTCGATCTGACGGGGAGTATGAGGAACGGAAACATTTTCCACCACCCAATTATACAGGGGACGGTGATTCTCAAACTCCAAAGAACACAGGGAGTGGGTGATGCCCTCCAGGGCATCCTGAAAAGGATGAGCAAAATCGTACATGGGGTAGATACACCACTTGTCACCCTGGCGGTGATGGTGCATGTGCCGGATGCGGTAAATGACGGGGTCACGCATATTAAAGTTGCCGGAGGCCAAATCGATCTTGGCACGGAGGGTATACTTGTTGTCCTCGAACTCGCCGGCACGCATCCGTGCAAACAGATCCAGGCTTTCTTCAATGGGACGGTCCCGGTAAGGGGACTGAGCAGGCGTGTTCAGATCACCACGGAACTCCTTAAACTGTTCGGGTGTAAGCTCACAGACATAAGCCAGCCCCTTCTTGATCAGCTCCACAGCATACTCGTAATCTTTCTCAAAGTAGTCGGAGCCGTAGTAGAAACGGTCGCCCCAGTCAAAGCCCAGCCAGTGAATATCCTCCTTGATGGCTTCCACAAACTCCACATCTTCTTTGGTGGGGTTGGTGTCGTCCATACGGAGATTGCATAGGCCGCCGAATTTCTCAGCGGTGCCAAAGTCAATGATCAGAGCCTTGCAGTGACCGATGTGCAGATAGCCGTTAGGCTCCGGGGGGAACCGGGTGTGAACGGTCTTACCGGCGTAGCGGCCGCCTTCGGCAATATCCTCTTCAATAAAGGCGTGGATGAAATTCTTGCTTTCGGTGATTTCAGCCATCTTGTAGTCCTCTCTTTGTAATTAAAATTCTGATACATTATAACCCATTCTGACTGTTTTTGCAACAGGAAAACGGAAGAATCTCCCTGACACACCATCTAATATGAAATTTACGAAAACAATTTAAGAATTTTAATAAATTTTGGTTGTCAATTCGCCGGAGATATTATAAAATAGGGGATGATAGAGAGG
>JAZNZG010000218.1:0-15588 GCA_045594825.1 Faecousia sp.
GTACGCCAGAAGGGACTCGTTAAATCAAGGAGTCGCTCCGTCAAGCCGTCGCGACCAATATGCCACCGGCATATTGGGATTTAAATCATTCGAGTCCCCAAGATACATCTCATAAACTTGAAAGATGGTAAATCCTCTTACTGGCTCACAGTTTTAATGGTACGCCAGAAGGGACTCGAACCCCTGACCTACTGCTTAGAAGGCAGTTGCTCTATCCAGCTGAGCTACTGGCGCATTTGTAGGAATGGAGCGGGTGACGGGAATCGGACCCGCGTATCCAGCTTGGAAGGCTGGTGTTCTACCATTGAACTACACCCGCAAATCCAGACTCTGCTGATTGATTCAGCTATAAGATATTAGCACAATAATCCTTGTATGTCAAGGTTGAAACCGCAGAATCTCCGGGATTTTTTTATAAATCACATCCGCAACGGCACCGTCGCTGCACGCACACACATTCTGGAAACGGTCTGCCACCACTGCGTCAGCGGGGCAATAGGCGTAATCCGCTCCCTCCAGCATGGGAACATCGTTATCGGCATCCCCCACGCAGATGAGGATCTTTTTGCCAAGCTGCCTTTGCAGCTCCCGGGCTGCACGAAGCTTGCTCACGCCCTTGGCGTGTACATCCAAAATTCTGGGGGATGCGTAAAAAATATCCACTTTATCGCCCCAGCGGTCCGTAATAAATTTGCCCAGCTCCTGCATACGCAGCAGCTCCTGGGGTGTGCCGGAGAACATGCTGCCCAGAGTGTTGTCATGGACCGCACCAAAAACGGCGAACTTGATAAAAGGAGTCAGGTTATCCCCGGGAACAGCCGGTGCGTGTCCCCATCCCTGGGCGTCGCAAAAGGCCATATAAGAGGCTTTCTGATTTACAAGGTAGTGGGTATCCAGAGCCTGGATCTCCACATTCAGCTCAGGAAAGGCTGCTGAAACGGTTAGCACCATATCCCACATATCGGCATCGATGGGATAATGCTGACAGATCTGGCCCCGGTACCAGGTGGCACTGCCGTTGTACAGCAGCATGGGTGCGTTTACGGTAATATGGGGCAGCAGGGGCCGGATGGTATTGACGCTGCGGCCGGTATTAACGGTAAAGGTGCCGCCGTTTTCCATGAAATAACGGATGGCTTCGGTGTTCCGTTCCGGGAAGGAGCCGTCGGTGGCGGTAAGGGTGCGGTCAATATCCGTTGTCAGCAAAATATGGGAAAACATAGTTTCATTCCATTCTTTCCAGTTTATCCAAAACCTGGCGGAAATATTCCGGAAGCTGGGCAGTAACGATCACGGGGCGTTCGTCCCGGGGGTGCTTAAAGCACAGCACACCGGCGTGGAGGCATTGGGTGTCCTGACCAAGCTCTGTCTTTTTGTGTCCGTAGACCTTGTCTCCCAAAATGGGGTGGCCGATGTAGGCCATATGGACACGGATCTGATGGGTGCGTCCGGTTTCCAGACGGCACCGCACATGGGTGTAGCCCCGATACCGGCGGATGACCTCCCAATGGGTCACGGCATCCCGGGAGTTTCGGGCGATGACGGTCATTTTTTTTCGGTCAGTGGGATGCCGGCCGATGGGTGCATCCACAGTGCCGGAATCCTCCTTCAGGCTACCGCAGACGATACATTCGTAAGTCCGTGCCATGGTGTGATCCTTCAGCTGGGACGCCAGCACCGTATGGGCAAGGTCGTTTTTCGCCACCGCCAACAGGCCGGAGGTGTCCTTGTCGATACGGTGGACGATGCCGGGGCGAAGCTCTCCGTTGATGCCGGAAAGGTCGTCACCCATGGCATACAGCAGGCCGTTTACCAGGGTATCCTCCTGGTGGCCCGGAGCGGGATGGACAACAAGCCCCTTGGGTTTATTGATGACCAGCACATCCTCGTCCTCATACACGATGCTTAAGGGAATCTCCCTGGCGGGAATATCCACCGCCTTGGGCTCAGGAATGGTGACCTGTATAGCATCGCCGGTATTCAGCTTGTCGTTTTTCCTGCCGGGCTTGCCGTTTCGCAGCACATGACCCTCTTCCAAAAGCTTTTGGGCACCGGAACGGCTCAAATTCTCCACGCTGCGGGCAATAAAGGCATCCAGCCGTTCCCCGGCAATATCGGCGTACAGGATCATTTCTTATCTTCCTTCCAAAACTCCTTGTTAAAAAACAGCAGATGGACCAGCAGCAGGATGCAGCCGCAGGTGATAAAACAGTCGGCCACATTAAAAACGGGAAATTCCATAAATTCCGTTTGGATCATATCCACCACATAGCCCAGCCGCAGCCGGTCGATCATGTTGCCCAGGCCGCCGCCGTAGATGGCTGCGATGCACCACTTTTCAAGCCGGGTAAAGCCCATGCGGTCTTTGGAAAATTCCCAAACGATGGCCAGGGTAAATACAATAAAGATCAAAGTGAACAGCCAGATCATACCCTCAAAGGAGGACCAGGCGGCACCGGTGTTGCGGACATAGGTCAGTCCGAAGGCACCGGGGAACACATCTACATGGCCGTGGAGGGGAATATTGACAACGGTGAGATATTTGGTAAACTGGTCTGCGGCCACAATGCCTGCGGCAAACAGAACCATATAAATATACTGCATAAGGATTCCTCCCGCATTGGTTTGTAATATCTTAGCATTTACCGGTATAAAAGTCAATTTTATAAACCGTGGTTTCCGGGATACTGTACAAACCGGGGAAATTCGATTATAATAATAAAAACCAATGCTGAAACTGGTGGTATACACAATGAAGATCGGATTTTACACCCTTGGCTGCAAGGTAAATCAATATGAGACCCAGGCCATGGAACAGCTGCTGGTGTCCTGGGGACACACGGTGGGCAGCTTCCGGGAGCCTTGCGACGGCTATGTGATCAACACCTGCTCCGTCACAGCCGTTGCGGACAAGAAGAACCGGGCGGTGATCCGCCGGTGCCGTAACGCCCATCCACAGGCGGTGCTGGGCGTGTGCGGCTGTTATCCCCAGCATGCTGCCCAAAAGCTGGAGGAGCTGGGCATCGATGTCATCGGCGGCAGCGGTCAGCGGGAGGATTTTCTCCGGCGTCTGCTGGAAGCGGTCGAAACGCGGCAAAGATCCATGCAGCTGGACAACGCCCTGCGGCGGCGTGATTTTGAGGTACTGCCGGCAGGCGGCCTGGAGGGCCGCACCCGTGCCATGCTGAAGGTGCAGGACGGCTGTGTGAATTTCTGCACCTACTGCATCATACCTTACCTGCGTGGTCCCATCCGCTCCGCAACGATCCAGCTGGCGGTCAGCCAGGCTGTGGAATTGGCAGAGCAGGGCTATAAGGAGATCGTGGTCACCGGTATTGAGATCGCATCCTGGGGTGCAGACCTGCCCGGCAAGCCGGGTCTTGAGGTCCTGCTGAAGGCGGTATGTGAGGCCGTTCCGGAGCTGCGGATCCGTCTTGGCTCCCTGGAGCCCCGGATCATAACGGAAGAATTTTGCAGCCGGCTGAAACAGCTGCCCAATATTTGTCCCCAGTTCCATCTGTCCATGCAGGCCGGCTGTGATTCGGTGCTGTCCCGCATGGGTCGCAAATATGATTCGGCCCGTTACCTGCGGAGCGTGGAGCTGTTGAAAAAGAACTTCCCCGGCTGTGCCGTCACCACGGATATGATCGTGGCCTTCCCCGGTGAAACGGAGGAAGAATATGAAACGGGTTTGGAGTTTATCCGTAAGTGTGCCTTTGCGGACATGCATATTTTCCCCTACTCCCGCCGTCCGGGAACACCTGCGGACAAAATGGCAGGCCAGCACGACAACGCAACCAAGGAGGACCGCAGCCGTCGTGCAATTGCTGTGGCAGAGGAAATGTCCGCAGCCTACCGCTCTGCCATGGTGGGGACGCTGCAGCAGGTGCTGTTTGAACAGGAAGATGGCGGATTCTTCACCGGCCATGCTCCCAACTATACTAAAGTCTATGCCCCGGGAGAAGAGCTTCATAACCGGGTAAAAACGGTGCAGATCACAGAGGTTTTCCGGGATGGCGTCCGTGGTGTCATAAAAAATTAAGAATTTAAAGGCAGACAACCGGAAAAATATATGATATACTGTAAGATACTATTTTTATGCAGATAAACCAAGGAGGCGATTCCTTTGAAATACTGGAGAGGGTACCTGGTAGCGGCGATCTTCGGCGTCCTGACCTGGGGTTTGGCTGAATTTGCCAAACGCTACTGGGAATTGGTAGATATGGTCTACCCCTATGTGTCCCGGCTGATACAGGAATACCTGGTGCAGTGGAGTGCCGGTGCAGGCTTCTGCCTGTGGCAGATCCTGCTGATCGCAGCCGGTGTGCTGGTTTTGGCCAGCATCGTTTTGATGGTGATCTTCAAGTGGAACCCCATTCAGTGGTTTGGCTGGATCCTGGCGGCAGCCGGTATCGTGGTGTTTTTGAATACGGCCATTTTCGGTCTGAATGATTATGCCGGCTCTATTGCCCGGGACATTCGCCTGGATGTGGTGGACTACAACCTGAACGAACTGGAAGAGGCGGCTGAATTTTACCGTGACAACGCAAACACTTTGGCATCCACCGTTTCCCGAAACGGGGATGATTCCTTGAAATATCCGCAGTTCCGGGTGCTGGCAGAGCAGGCCGGGGAGGGATTTTATAAGCAGACATATGAAAACTTCCGCTCTGTGTTTGCCGGCTCTACGGTGCCGGTAAAGGAGCTTGGCTGGGAAAAGTTCTTTTCCGGACGGGGGATCACAGGCCTTACTGTGGGTATAACCGGTGAGGCGGCGGTAAATCCCCAAACACCTGCGGTGGCACTGCCCTTTGTGATGTGCCGGGAGATGGCCAAGCGGATGTGCATGACCAACGACCAGGATGCCGCCTTTGCCGCATTTATGGCCTGTGACGCGAATACCGCTCCGGAATACCGGTATGCTGCCTATTTCATGGCTTACCGCTACTGCTACAATGCCATCAGCGATATGGAAACGGCCACGGCACAGTCCGCGGCAGCGAAGCTTGCCATGGGAGAAAATGCTCTTTTGAAGAAGGATCTGGCAGAATACAACGCATCCTTTGCAGCCACCCGGGACGATAATTACGCCCAGCAGGATACGGAAGGGGCACTGCACCATGATGTGACGGATCTGCTGGTAAGCTGGCATATTCAGGAATATGTCCTGCCCACCCTGGTGGAAGAAGAGGTCCTGTTCGATCCCATGGATGAAAATCAGGTAGACCTGACCGGTCTTCCCAATGTGGGTTGATGCTATGATGAAAAAAACCTTGGCTGAAGGCCTGCCCCGGTTGGGGCTGGAGCTCAGCGAACAAACACAAAATACCCTGTGTGCCTTTGGTGCGGCGGTGGTGGAGCAGAACAAGGTGATGAATCTCACCGCCATCACAGAGCCGGACCAGGTGGCAAAGCTCCATTTGTTGGACAGCCTGTCCCTGCTGACGGCAGAAAACCTTTCCGGAAAGCGGATCATTGATGTGGGCTGCGGGGCAGGCTTTCCCGGCGTGCCGGTGAAGATCGCCTGCCCGGAAGCAAAGCTGACCCTTTTGGATTCTTTAGGCAAGCGTATGACCTGGCTGGAGAGCATTCTGCCGGAGCTGGGTGTGGAGGCGGAATGTATTACCGCCCGTGCCGAGGAAGCGGTGGTTACCCGCCGGGAGCAATATGACGTCGCCACCAGCAGAGCCGTGGCACGGCTGAATATCCTGCTGGAGCTGACGGCTCCATATGTAAAAGTGGGGGGAGCGGTCCTTGCCATGAAGGGTACAGCCGCACAGGAAGAGCTGTCAGAGGCCAAAAACGCCATCAAACGCTTAGGTCTCAAGCTGGAGCGGGTTGCGGAATTTCCCGTGGACGGAACGGCACATACCGTGATCGTCCTGCGGAAGGTATCTCCCACCCCTGCCCAATACCCCCGCCGCTACGCAAAGATCAAACAGGCTCCGTTGTAAAAAGCCGGGATAAACGGAGGTACATTATGAGAGGATTAAAGCGTTATTTCAAAAAGCAGACAGATATGGAGTATCTTATTTCCCATGGCATGACGGTGGGAAAAAACTGCCACATCTATTCTGCCGGAACCATTGACCACACATATCCCCATTTGATCTCTTTTGGGGACAATGTTACTGTTTCCACCAATGTGACGATCCTGACACACGATGCAAGTACAAATGTGGTTCAATGCGGCACAAAATTGGGAAGGGTCACGGTTGGCAGCAATGTATTCATTGGGACCGGAACGATTATTTTGTGCGGTGTACACATAGGAGATAATGTGGTGGTCGGTGCGGGAAGCCTGGTTACCCGGGATCTGCCCGGCGATGGTGTTTATGCCGGCCGCCCCGCGAAAAGGCTCTGCTCTCTGGAAGAATACCGGGAAAAGATCCAAAAATTGCGGGAAGAATCTCCGGACCTCAGCAAAATACGCCCCTGGGATCAATGGAACGATGCAAGTCCGGAGGACCGGGAAAAAATGAAAGCCGCTCTAAATGAGGGATTTGGCTTCATTTAATACGAAAAAATTAAGCGTGTCTAATGACACGCTTAATTTTTTTCTTCCAGCCGGATCATTACAACGGTGGCATCGTCTTCGCCCCCCAATCGGGAAAAGGACAGCATCCGTGCTGCCAGCTCCCCCGGCGTCTGTCCCTGACTGTCACAGCAGCAGCGGCAGGCCTCCTCATCGGACACGCCGTCGCTTACCAGCACCAAAAGCTGCTGTGCTCGAAGGGTCAGCCTGTGGGAGGTTTCCTGATAATCCGTGACAGACAGCCCCGGAGGAGGGGTGGCTGTGCCGATCTTCTCGGTGCCTGTTTGGCAGATCAGATAGGACGGGGCGGCACCCCACTTGTATAACACCGTTTTGCCGTTGTCCAGCTCGATCTCTGCCAGATCCACCGTTACAACGCCGGCTCTGTCCCTAAGGGCACAAATGGCATTCAGGCTCCTTAGGGCATATTGAGCCGGATGTCCCGCGGTAAGCAATCTTCGCAGGAGATTGGCGGCGTTCTTTCCCTCCTGCACCGCACCCATGCCGGTGCCCATGCCGTCACACAGCAGCACATAGTATTTGCAGCCTGTCCCGGCGAAGCGGATGCACCGGTCACCGTTGTCCGCTTCCGGGCGGTTGCCGTAGACCCATACCTGGGGGGAATAAAACTCCTGCACGCTGCTGCTCCTGCGGGAAAGCTGGTCGGAAAGATCCTGTAAAAATTCCGAAAGGAACTGGTATTGCTGGATCACCGCGGCCCGGTATTCCCGCTGCCGTTCCCGGTCTGCCTGTATGGAACGGAGCTGCTCCTGGCTGCGGTGCAATTCCGCAAGAAATCTGCCGCTTTTCCGGCAGATGATGGGCAGCTCGTCGGTGTGCAGCAGGGGCTTGTGGAGGATGGCATCCGGCAGCTGACCGATCCTGCGGGTGTCCTTACAGGTTTTGCGGTAAGCACAGTTGCTGCAGGCCCGCTCCGCCGCCCGGGTGACCAGGGCTCCCTCATCCACAGGTATTTTGGGGACCTCCAGCAGCAGCTGCTGGGTCTGGGACAGAACACCGGCGGCCATTTCCAACCGTACCTGGGCAACGCCGGTCTCGCCCCGGCGGTGGCTGGCTTTCACAGGCCCCGGAAGGTATGCTCCCAAAAAGCCTCCCAGCAGCAGCCCGGGCAGAGGATAAAAGTCCGTTTTTCCGCACAGATACATCACGGCTATGTACACCAGGGCCGGTGACAGCCTGCAGATCAGCTTGGGATACCGGGGCAGAAACCGCACCAGATAGCTCAAAGCCATTACCGCGGTCATGGGAACAGAGGTTACCTGTGACAGGTCCAGAGCCAAACCCGCTAAAGCGGTTGCGGGGAAAGAGGCTGCCACCGACAAAGCACCTGCGGCGATATATCCCAGTCCTAAATATGGGATGGGTACCACCTGAGCCAAGGCAAGCACACCGATCCCGCAGGCCAGCCAGTCCAAAATGGGATTGCGGCCCCTGAGCACCAAAGTAAACAGCCAGGTGACGGCGATGGCAAGAGATACCTGGATCAGATATACAGGCAGGGGGACACCTTCCCCGGTGAGCACCTGAAACAGCACGCCCGCTGCCGCTACCAGCAGGCCTGCCGTAACAGGCAGCAGGAGGGGTGCGGATTGAAGCAGCTTGCGGTCTGCCAGCAATAAGGTGAGAACAAGCCCCGTTAACATCCAAAAAAGGGAGGGATACCCGGCACTGCCCCAAAAAAGCAGATACCCCGCGGCACCGCCCAGCCCCACAAATACCGCTGCCCAGCCGGTACAGGCACACATCAGCCCCATGGCCAGGGGCAGCGGTGCGTTACTGAGGCTGCCTGCACTGAGCAGCAGACCGGCCAAAACATGAAAGCCGGTTCGCAGACCGGTCTGGGTTTTGGGGTTCATGGCCCATTTTCGCAGCGTATGGCGTCCCTGCTGCACATAGGTCTGGATGGTGTTCATTCGTACCACTGCCTTTCGTAAATTCCTGCTGTTATTGTATCAACGGCAAAGACAGGAATTTGTCGCAAGGGGGCAGGTACGAAAGATTCTTGCGTACCGGACAAATACGGTGTATAATAAAGAAAAACACAGAAGGAGGCAGCACATGGGCGTAGAATTTGAAGTAAAATTCCGGGCAACACCGGAGATACTGGAGCAGCTTCGCCGGGATATTCCCGGACAGGAGGAGCAGTATCAAATGCAGACCACCTATTATGACACGCCCTCCGGAGCCTTTTCCGCACGGCACTGCACCCTGCGTCGCCGCATGGAAAACGGACGGAGCGTCTGCACCCTGAAGACCCCGGCCGGAGGTATTGGCCGCAAGGAATGGGAAACAGAATGCGACAGCATCGAAACCGCATTAAAAGAATTATGTAAACCGGAAGAAAACAGAGAGCTGCTTGTTTTGGCACAGGAGGGTCTGATCCCTGTGTGCGGTGCCAAATTCACCCGGATCGCCAAAACGGTAAATATCGGCGATGGAACGGCAGAGCTGGCGTTGGACCGTGGCATTCTCATGGGCGGCGGTAAGGAGATCCCTCTTTGTGAGATCGAGGTGGAAAGAAAGACCTGCGGGGAAATGGAATGCTTGACCTACGCCAGCTGCCTGAAATCCCGCTACGGTCTGCAGCGGGAGGAACAGAGCAAGTTCCGCAGAGCTTTTGCTTTATACAAAGGAGTATAACATGGCACTAAGCAGCTTATTTGAAAAATACGACAAGCTGGTCCTGTTTGACACGGAAACCACCGGCCTGGCATACAGCCGGGATGAGATCATTGAATTTGCCGCCGTGGTGGTAGAGCAGAAAAACGGTGAAGCGGTGGTCACAGAGGAGTATGACCAGCTGATCACCCTCAGTCCCGGGGGCTTTGTGCCTGCCATGATCGAGCAGCTTACAGGCATTACCAACCAGGACATCCGGGAAAGAGGAATCCCCAAGACCCGGGTGTGCTGTGATATCGCCCGGATGTTCCGGGGCAACACCCTGCTGCTGGCCTACAACGCCCATTTTGACCTGAGCTTTTTGTTTTATATGCTCCTGCGGGACGGTGATCCCACCATCCTTAAGGGTAAGGATAAGCTGGACCTGCTGACGGTTTACAAGGATCGCCGCAGCTATCCCCACAAGCTGTGCAACGCCATCGATGCCTACGGCCTGTCCGGCAAGGTGGTCAACTCTCACAGGGCTGTGGATGATGTGCTGGCCACCCTGGAGATCATGAAGGCCATGGAGGCAGAAAGAAACGATCTTCTGAATTATGTAAACCTTTTCGGATACAATCCCAGGTTCGGCGTAGACGGAAAACCCATAGGCTCGGTTACATACAAGCCCCAGCCCTATGATGCTCCGGAGCCGCTGTACCGTTAAAAGATCCCGGCACACGATGGTGTGCCGGGTTAAATTTATGCAGCCTGGTCGTAAACCGGCTCGGGCTCCGGGATCTCCAGGTCGTAAACCTGGGTAAACAGCAACAGGGTGTCGGCAAAACGGTCAACAGAGCCGGGACAGCCAAAAACACCGATGAGGAGCTCCTGCTGTCCCACCTGAAAAGAGGACAGCAGGCAATTGCCCGCCGGGGTAGTATAGCCTGTTTTCAGTCCCGTGGCGTAGGAGCAGTAATAATCGGATTCCTCGTTCAAAAGAATGTTGGTATTTTTCCAGGTGAGGGACCGCTCCTGGGATACCGAAACGGTTTCGCTGTGGGATGCGGCATATTGGGACAGGATTGGGTCAGCCAAAGCCAGCTGGCCGATGGTGATCATATCCTCCGGGGAGATATAATGATTTTCGTCGTGAATACCGTCGGGGGTGACGAAGCTGCTGTCCCGCATACCGTGGTTTTTCGCCAGGGCGTTCATCTGGTAGACAAACCGCTCGATGGCCCAGTCGGTCCGCATTTGCGGATTGTGCATCAGAATACGACCAACGGCGGTGGCCAAAACATAGGTGGCATCGTTGCCGCTGGGCAAAAGCATGGCGGCAACAAGCTCCCGGGCGGTCAGGGTGTCTCCTTCCTGCAGGCCTGCAACAGAGGAGGTGGGATCGATCATGGTCAGCTCGCTGCCCACGGTGACAGTTTCTTCCGGGTCTATGTACTGCAGAGCCACATAGGCAGACCACAGCTTGGTGATGCTGGCAGGATATAAGGTCTTGTCTGTGATATTGTCAGAGGAGGACAGGAATACTTCCCGGTCCAGGTCATAAACAAAATAATCCGTGGCGGTAAGGGTATGGCCGGCAAGGACCTCTGCCCAGCTTTCTTCCAGCTCCACCACAACAGGGGGCTGGGTTTGGGGGGGCTGGGTTTCCGGTGGCTCGGTGGCTTCCTGGGTAGGCTCCGGGGTTTCCTCCGGGTCTGTCGCAACGGCTTCAACCACGGGATCGGTGGGATCGGATGCAAAATGAAAGACATCCGGATTCATCACTGCCGTTACTGCCACAACGATCAGCAGGATGAGGATCACCACTTCAATAAAAATCAGCTTTTTCATAGTATAATTTTAACAGGTCAGATTGGATTCAATGCGTCCAGATGACGCTGGATATAGCCTTTTATCATGTCCAAAGCAACGGCGTTCTTGCCGCCTTCGGGGACGACGATGTGGGCGTATTTTTTACTGGGCTCCACATATTTTTCGTGCATGGGCTTGACGGTCTGCTGGTACTGGAGGATCACAGACTCAATGCTGCGGCCACGCTTATTCACATCCCGCTTAATGCGGCGGCAGACACGGATATCGGCATCGGTATCCACGAAAATGCGAATGTCCATCAGATCCCGGAGCTTATCGTCCACAAAGATCATAATGCCTTCCACCACAATTACAGGCCGGGGCTTTACAAGGAGCACCTCGTCGCTGCGGTTATGTAAGGTAAAATCGTAGACGGGACAGGCGATCTCCTCGCCGCCGCGAAGCTGAGCCAGCTGCTCCACCATCAGATCGGTCTCAAGGGCTGCGGGCTCATCGTAATTGAGCTGGCACCGCTGCTCAAAGGTCAGCTCGTCGTGACGCTTGTAATAATTATCATGGCTCAGCACCGTGATCACATCGCCAAAATGCTCTATGAGGTTCTTCATTAAAGTGGTCTTACCGCTGCCGCTGCCGCCTGCGATACCAATTACCAATACATCGTCCATATTAGCCCTCCTGCAGTAATTTTTGGGACAGTGCCAGCAATGCCGGGTCGGCAGAGCTGTTTTCTATCTGTACACTGCCGGGTCCGTTGTGAAGGAGTCCGGCCTCTTTCAAGCACCGCTGTGTCTGACGGGCAGTGCCTGCACCGCCGTCAAAAAGCAGGGTGTCGGGTCCTAAAATACCGGCGATCTGCCGGGAAACAAAGGGGTAATGGGTACAGCCCAAAACCAACGCATCCAGCTTGCCGATACAGGGTGTAAGCAGCTGCCGCAGCAAAGCGGTGGTTTCCGGGGCGTCTGCCTTATCCAGCTCGATCAGCTCTACCAAACCGGGTGCGGGGATCAGCGTCAGATTGGCATTGGGGAACCGCTCTGCCTGGTGGGAGAATTTTTCCTCCCGCAAAGTGACCTGGGTAGCCATCACGCCGATATTGCCTGCGGGAAACCGGTCTGCCGCCATTTTCAGTGCAGGCTCGATGCCCACGATGATGCACTCCGGATACCGCTGCCGCAAAATGCCGATGGCAGCGGAGGTGGCGGTATTGCAGGCCACCACCAAAGCTTTGATACCACGCACCATGAGCTTTTCGGCCGCAGCCAATGTAAGGGAGCGTACCTGCTGGGTAGGCTTGCTGCCATAGGGGGCATTGGCAGAGTCGCCGTAATACAGATAATTTTCCCCGGGCATCAGCCGTACCAGCTCCCGCAGGACACTGATGCCGCCAACGCCGGAATCAAATACGGCAATGGGTAGCTCTTTCGTGTGCATGGATTCACCTCGTATTTTTCTTTAGCCCTCGCCTGCGATCCGGGATTCGATACGGGAGAGGGATTTGATCATATCCTCGTACACTTCTGCGGTCACACAGCCGATAAAGGTGTCCTCATAAGCAGCCATGGCTTCGTGGATCCGCAGCACCCGCAGGGAATTATCTGCCTCTGCATAGGAATAGATGGGAGTGTAGCTGTAGCCGGAAAGCTCCACATTGCCGGTGCGGTTATTCTTGGTGATCTCCAGGTCCAGGATCACAGAGTACTGAGAGCCTGCCTTTTCTCCGGCACTAAGGAAATCCCCCAGGGAATAGGCCACAAAGGTTTTTTCTTCTTCGTCAAAGACCATTTTCTGTACATAGTGGGGATGGGTGCCGATGATGGCATCCACACCGTTTTCCTGGAGCAGGCTGATAATGGACTCCTGGGAGGAGCTGACGGTGTCGTTGTACTCACTGCCCCAGTGGACCATTGCCACGGTGATGTCCGGATTTTCCTGGGCGGCCGCGTCCAATACAGCGGTGATCTTGTCTGTGTTGATGGACTGGTAGGTGCTTTCGTAATCTTCGTAGAGAAGATTGACGCAGTTTTCGCTGCCGGCAGGCAGAGCCATGCCGTCCATACCCTTGGTAAAGGCCACAAAGGCGATCTTAATGCCTTGAACTGTTTTGATGGTATAGCCCTTGCCATCTTTATATGCGTCCTGGTTTTCATATACGCCCACCGGCTCCATGCCGGCGGCACGGACATTGTTGATTGTGCTGATCAGACCGGACAGGCCCTGGTTGATGGAGTAGGAGTTGGCAAGCTGCACCAGATCCACGCCGGCATCCTGCAAGGCATCCACAAATTCCTGTGGAGCAGATGCGGATTCACTGCCGTAGGGAGCACCGGTGAGATTGCCCTCCAAATTCACGGCGGCAAGATCTGCCTCCGCCAAAATGTGGGCAACATCCATAAACATGGAGGTGTAGCCGTCACGGTTGCTGCCGGGTGCTACCGCCATATCCGAGATGTTCACATCACCGCCCACGGCTAAGTGGATCACGGTGAAGGCTTCTTTTTCCTGTGTATCTTCCGTTGCGGAAACAGTTGCCTCCTGCTGCGGTGCCGAATCCCTGGAGGGCAGTAAAAAGATCAGCACACCGCACAGCACAAGAACGATGCAGGCAATGATCAAACGGATCAAAAGCTTCCGTCTTCTTTTTGCCCGTTCAGCCTTTCTCTGCTGCCGCTGCTTCTTTAATTCTTCCGGGTCGATGGCCATACTGCTCCTCCTTTCGTGATTTATAATAGCTTATTGTACACCATCTTCCCCGTTTTCACAACCCTGAAATATTATAAAAACCCCCGAGACCCTTTACACCACAGATTTTTTGCGGTAAAATAGCCTTGCATTATTTAAGAAAAGGAGGCACTGAAATGTTCCGGGATGCATCAGAAGAACTGAAACGGCTGGAAGCCGAGCTTTTGGCAGAGGAAAAGCCGGAAGAAGAGCTGCCTCCTGAGGAAGATGACGATTACTTCCTGTTTGAGGATACCCGCCCGGAGGGCGATCCGGAAATTTACCAAAACTATTCCAACGACTACGGCAAGAATTTGCGAAACTATGCCTCCGGCTACCGTGCCTATAATACAGACGAAACCGATGAAGACCTGGAGCGGTACAGCGAAGAAACCTACAAGGCAAGAAGATCCCGCACCGGCTGCCTGATCGTACTGCTGTGCCTGCTGGCTGTTGTGCTTGCGGCGGGAGCGGTGATCTGGCTGGCCCATGAAAGGGGTCTGCTTTGATGGAACATACCCCGCCTGTGGGACGGTTCGCTCCCACCCCCTCGGGACGAATGCACCTGGGCAATGTGTTTGCCTTTTTGGTAGCCTGGCTGTCCGCAAAAAGCCGGGGCGGCAGCATCGTGCTGCGGATGGAGGATCTGGATACCCAACGGACCAGCGGAGAATTTGCGGAAATTTTGCGGCAGGACCTAATGTGGCTGGGCCTTCCCTGGGACGAGGAAACGCCGCCCCAAAGTGCCCGGAGCGATATTTATAAAGAATATTTTTCCCGCCTTGGGGACATGGGGCTGGTGTACCCCTGTTACTGCACCCGCAGCCAGCTCCACAGTGTTAATGCCCCCCACCGGGCCGACGGCACATATGTTTATCCCGGCACCTGCCGGGACTTGACAAAGCAGCAGCAGGCGGCTTTTGGCCGTGCTCCTGCCTGGCGTGTCCGTGTCCCGGACCGGGAAATGACGGTGGAAGATATGGGACAGGGTCTGTACCGGGAAAATCTGCTTCGGGACTGCGGTGATTTCGTGGTACGCCGGGCCGACGGTGTTTTCGTTTACCAGCTGGCAGTTACCGTGGACGATGCTTTGGCAGGCGTTACGGAAGTGGTGCGGGGCGTTGACCTGCTCAATTCCTCCCCAAGGCAAATGTATTTGCAGGAGCTGCTGGGATTTTCCCGTCCTGCATACGGCCATGTGCCGCTGCTGCTGGCTCCCGACGGACGGCGGCTGAGCAAACGGGACAAGGATTTGGACCTGGGTCAGCTGCGGAAAAGAATGACCCCGGAGCAGCTTATTGGCATACTCTCATATGCAGCGGGTCTGATCCCAAAACCGGAAGCAATATCCGCCGGAGAGCTGACAGGAGAATTTTCCTGGAGCAAGCTGAAGACCGGAGATATATATTTAAGCGACATGATATTTTTATAAATCAGGAGTGTACTGTTATGAAGAAACCTGTTCTTGTGGTTATGGCAGCAGGCATGGGCAGCCGTTACGGCGGTCTGAAGCAGATCGATCCCGTGGGCAACTGCGGTGAGGCGATGCTGGACTATTCTCTGTACGACGCAAAAGAGGCCGGTTTTGAAACGGCTGTCATTATCATCAAGGAAGCCATTAAAAAGGATTTCATGGAAACCGTGGGCAAACGGCTGGAAAAATGCCCTATGGAGATCCGTTATGCCTATCAGGAGATGTACAAGATCCCTGCCGGCTTCTCCGTTCCTGCAGACCGCACCAAGCCCCTTGGTACCGGTCATGCCATTTTGTGTGCAGCCGCTGAGATCGGCGACGCTCCCTTTGTGGCCATCAATGCCGACGACTACTACGGCAAGTCTGCCTACCGGGTGATCTATAACTATTTGTGCACCGCCCAAAAGGG
>JAZNZG010000219.1:0-11468 GCA_045594825.1 Faecousia sp.
TATTCTGCGCGGAAGGCTCGCCGGACCACCCGGGAATATAGTTTGCCTCGTTATCAGTAACGTTTCCGTTGCTGTTCAGTCGCACCAACTCGTAATAAGCGGCTCCGAAGTTTTTATCATCCCGCTTGATGGAGCTGTCCAGGGTGCAGATCAGCTCTGCCGCCTCATGGACATAGCGGATCCTCTGGTCATCCACCCGCAGGTCGTACTTTCTGCGAATGGCACTGAGCTGATATTCCACACGACCCGCAGCTTCCTCCAGTAAAATTCTGAACTTGTCCGGTCCGAACTTTTTTAGAAATTCATCCGGGTCCTTGGCATCCTTCAGCTGCAGTACCCGAATCTGCAGGCCTGCCTTTTCCAACATGGGAATGGCCCGCTGGGCAGCACGCTGGCCGGCATCGTCACCGTCATAGATCAGGTATACCTGCTCGGTATAGCGGCTTAAAATGGCAGCATGGTCCTCGGTAAGGGATGTGCCCAGAGAAGCCACGGCACAGTCAAAGCCGTACTGGTGCAGGGCGATGGCATCCATGTAGCCTTCCACAAGGATGAGGTAGCCCAGCTTGCTCTTCTTGGCAAGGTTCATTCCAAACAGGTTTTTCCGCTTGTTGAAAATGATGGTTTCCGGGGAGTTTAAGTATTTGGGTGTGGAGTCGTCCATCACACGGCCGCCGAAGCCGATGATGTTGCCCCGGACATCAATGATGGGGAACATGAGCCGGTTGCGGAAACGGTCGTAGATCCGTCCGTTTTTTTCGGACACCAGGCCTGCATCCCGCAATTCCTGGTCGGTATAGCCCTTATTTCGCATGGCATCCACCAGCCCGTTCCAAGTATTTGGGGCAAAGCCAATGCCGAATTTTGTTAAGGTACCCTTGGGCATTCCACGTTTTTGGGCATATGCCAAAGCCTCCCCGCCCACAGGGGCGTAGAGCTGTGCATGGAAGAAACGGGCGGCCTCCTTCATCAGTGCCCACAGCCGTTCCTGGTAGCGGTAGCGGCTTTGGTACTGGTCGTCCTCCGGCACTTCCAGCCCTGCTCTTTTGGCCAGGGCACGGTCTGCAACCGGGTAGCTCAGACCCTCCAGCTCCATCATAAAATTGATGGCTCCTCCGCCCTTATGGCAGCCAAAGCAGTAATAAATGCCCTTGTCCGGTGCCACGGAGAAAGAGGCAGTCTTTTCTCCATGGAAAGGACACAGTCCAAACAGGTTGGAGCCGGAACGCTTCAGGCTCACATATTGCCCTACCACATCCTCAATGGGATTGCGGGCGATGAGTTCGTCGATAAATGATGCCGGAAATGCCACGGTCATTGCCTCCTCTCTTTTGGCGTTAAAGGTTATTATATCACAGTTTTACCGGATATGCCAGCCTGCAGGAATGAAAAGTTCCGTGTATTTATCCACCGCGTAATTGTCGGTCATGCCGGCAATATAGTCGGCCACGGTACGTTCCATGCCATCAAAGGAAAGCTGGGGCTGGAAGTCTGCAGGGATGGCATCCGGGTGATCGTAGTAGTATTCGTACAGCCGCTTGAGCATATCCTTGGCTTTGCTCTCCTGGCTCTTTGCCACAGGATTGCGGTACACATTTTCAAACATGAATGCCCGCAGGTCAGATAGTGCCTTGTCCACATTGGGAGACAGGAGGATCTCGCCGGCCTCTTTGGACGTTTCGATGGTATCACATACAAGAGTGTTGAGCCGCTGGGAATGAGTGCTGCCCAGGACCTTGGTAATGGACCGGGGAATGTCCTCTCCGGAAAGGATACCGGCACGGATGGCATCATCAATATCATGGTTCACATAGGCCATCTGGTCCGCACGGCGGACGATCTGACCCTCCATAGTCTCCGGCATACGGGCAGAGGAGCTGTGGCCCAAGATGCCCATACGCACCTCATAAGTCAGGTTCAGGCCTTCCCCACCTTTTTCCAAAATGTCCACCACACGCAGGCTCTGCTCGTTATGATAGAAAGGCTGGCTCATAACATCGCTCAAAGCCACCTCACCGGCATGGCCGAAGGGGGTATGTCCCAAGTCATGGCCCATGGCGATGGCCTCGGTCAGATCCTGATTTAAGTTCAGGCCCCGGGCAATGGCACGGGCAATCCGGGAAACCTCAATGGTGTGGGTCATGCGGGTGCGGTAGTGATCACCCTCCGGATTCAGAAACACCTGGGTCTTATGCATCAGCCGGCGGAAGGCTTTACAGTGGATGATCTTATCCGTATCCCGCTGGTAGCAGGTGCGGACCTCATTCTCCTCCACAGGCCGCACACGGCCTCGGGACGCATCGGAAAAGGCCGCTTTGGGACTTAGCTGCTGATGTTCCAACCGTTCCAGTTCTTCGCGAATGGTCATAAGTACCTCCTACTTGATAACAGGAAAGGCTCTGTATTCCTGCCCAGTTTCCATGGCCTCCACAGTGCCGGAGGTCATGTCAGTAAGTCTGTCAATAAAGGCCTGGGTCTGAGGCTGTGCCACCAATATCTCCAGCTCCACCTCCGCACCGAACTGGGTGTCACGGATGATGCCGTCGAAGGCGGCTACCTCCAGCTTCACCCGCTCATAAAAGGTGTAGGGACATGGTACATACAGCACGCTCCAAACCCGCTTCATGGATTTTCCCGCAGCGTCAATGGCGATCTTGGCTCCCTTGGTATAGGCACGCACCAGGCCGCCCGCTCCCAAAAGCACACCGCCAAAATAACGGGTGACCACACAGACCCCATTGTAGATCTGCTCCCGCTGCAGCACCTGCATCATGGGGTTGCCTGCGGTTCCGCCGGGCTCGCCGTCGTCGGAAAAACGCATAGCCCCGTCTTTAATGATGTAGGCCCAGCAGTTGTGGGTAGCATCGTAGTGCTGCTTTTTCATCTGCTGGATGCGGGCCAGGGCTTCTTCCTCTGTTTCCGCAGGCCAGACCCGGCCGATGAAACGGGATTTCTTTTCAATAAATTCGTCTTCACCGTAACCGGTGGGGACCAGATATTCGTCCAAGTTTACCACTCCTTCGTGATATACTCCCTTAATCTGCCGTAAAGAATGGGATCGACGATGGTTTCCACTTCAATGCCCTCGCCGGTGTAGTCCACACCCAGCACCTGGGCATTTTTATGAAGGGTATCCACCATGCCGCCCATGGAATAAGGCAGCGTCACTTTAATATGATGGCGGCTGTGGCCCAAAGCCTTTTCGATGGCTTTCAGCAGTTCCTCCATACCCCAGCCCTGTGCGGCAGAGATCTTGACCACATCACGGCCAATGGGAATATCCTCAGCCTCCACCAGGTCTGCTTTATTGTAGCACTGCAGCACCGGCGTGCCGGGCTTTGCCAGCTTGGAAATCAGACTGTCCACCACAGCGATATGCTCCTCCCGGTTGGGATCGGATGCATCGATGACATGGAGCAGTAGATCTGCATATTCCAGCTCCTCCAGGGTCGCCCGGAAGGCGTCCACAAGGTGGTGAGGCAGCTTTGCGATAAAGCCGACGGTATCCGACAGCACCACATCCAGGTTATCGGATACGGTGAGCTGCCGGGAGGTGGTGTCCAGGGTGTCGAAAAGCCGGTTGTTGGCGGGAATGCCCGCACCGGTCAGCTTGTTTAAAAGAGTGGATTTGCCTGCGTTGGTGTAGCCTACGATGGCCACCACAGGCACGGAATTTTTCATGCGGCGTTCCCGCTGCACACCCCGCACCTGCCGCACCTGCTCCAGCTCCGTCTGAAGCCGTGCGATGCGTTCACGGATATGCCGGCGGTCGGATTCCAGCTTGGTTTCACCGGGGCCCCGGGTACCGATACCGCCGCCCTGCCGGGAAAGGCTCTTGCCCATGCCGGACAGCCGGGGCAGCAGATATTTATACTGTGCCAGCTCCACCTGCAATCTGCCCTCACGGGTCTTTGCCCGCTGGGCGAAAATATCCAGGATCAGGGCACTTCTGTCCAGCACCGTTACTCCCAGAATATCCTCAAGGGCCCGAATGTGGCCGGGAGAAAGCTCGTTGTCAAAAACCACCATGTCGGCTTGGGTAAACTCTGCCAGCATCCGCACTTCCTCTGCCTTACCCTCACCGATGAAGCTGTGGGCATCGGGGGTGTGCCGGTTCTGCAGGATCTTCCCGGTGCAGAAACCGCCTGCTGTTTCCAGCAACGCCTCCAGCTCCTCCAATGTCTCCTCTGTTGCCGTCTGTGCCTTTGTAAAGCAGTCGGCGTTCAGTCCCACAAGGACTGCCCGTTCCTGCCGTGTTTCAAAATTCGATTCCATTTTTCCTCCGGGCAGCATACGCTGCCGTCAAAAAGCAATATTTTTGTTATTATAACACATAACAGGCTGAACACACAACAAAAAACTAAAAAAATCCGCACTACAAAATGTAGTGCGGATTTTATTCTTACTTCAGACCAAATCTCTTGTTGAAACGGTCAACACGTCCACCGGTGTCAACCAGCTTCTGCTTGCCGGTATAGAAAGGGTGGCACTTGGAGCAGATTTCAACTCTGATGTCCTTCTTGGTGGAACCGGTAGTAAAGACGTTACCACAGGCACAGCGAATCGTAGTCTGTTCGTACTTGGGATGGATACCTTCCTTCATGTTGTTCACCTCTTTCTCGTAAGCTATAAAAGGGCACAGTGACCCCAGCAATCTTTAATCGCCCGAATATAATATCACAGGTGTTTACAGAATGCAAGTGTTTTTTTCATGATTTTTCACTTTTTTCTTTGAATATACCGAAGCCGATAAAAACGGAACCTCCGGTGGACAGGGAGCGATTTTACCTCAGGCCGCGTTTTGAAAACCGCAGGCATACTTTGTGTATTTCAGGGTTTCCAAAACGATGGGATGGAGCAAAGAAATCACTGCTCCACCGATGGGCGGTTTTACAGGTGGAGGTAAATCAGAAAGCCCAGTTGCCGTTGCGGAAAATGGGAACGATCTTGCCGTCGGTACAGATGGCGTCGATGTTCATGCTGTCGCAGCCGATCATAAAATCCTCGTGGATCATGGAATCGTTGATGCCCAGCTCACGGCATTCGTCCAAAGTCTTGTTATGGCTGTCTTTGATGGTATCGGCATAGCCCATGCCAACAGCCAGATGGCAGGAGGCATTCTCATCGAACAGCGTATTATAGAACAGCAGACCACTTTCGGCAATGGGGCTGGCCTGAGGAACCAGGGCACACTCGCCCAGATAGGGGGCACCCTCGTCCATGGACAGCATGGTCTTCAGCAGCTCCTCGCCCTTTTCGGCACCGCATTCCACGGCCTTGCCGTTTTCAAACCGCATCCAGAAATTGTCAATGAGCTGACCCTGATAGGACAGAGGCTTGGTGGAATAAACGATACCCTCTGCCTTGCCCTTCATGGGAGAGATGAAGCACTCCTCGGTGGGGATGTTGGGGTTAAAGGTGATGCCCTGGCGGGACACTTCACAGCCACCGCAGAAAATTGCTTCGGGGATCATACCAACGGTCAGGTCGGTGCCGTTGTCGGCGGTATAATGCAGGGAGGCGATGCCCAGGGCGTTCAGATACTCGCAGCGTTTGCCCAGGTCGGCATTGTGGTTTTCCCATGCCTTGATGGGGTCGTCATTGACCCGGGAAGTAAACAGGATGGCCTCCCACAGCTTCTCCACGGCTGCACCGGTACGCAGGCCGGGAAATACCTTCTTGGCCCAGGCCACACCGGGCACGGCAGCGATACACCACTGCTGCTTGCCTTCCAGCTGGTCGGCATAGGGTTTGAGGATGGGATAGGACATCTGACGGGCCTTGGCCAGCTTTGCCATATTCATGCCCTTGAGGCCGTCGGGATCTTCGGAGATCAGATGGATGCGGCAGGGTACGGTATCCACCATGTGCTGGCGGCGTGCTTTCTGCCATTCGGGGACAGTGCCCAGGGTCTTTACGGACTGGTGACGCACATGAAGCTTGGACAGGGCCGGATAGTCCCATTCCACGATGACCTTTTTGGCCTTGGCTTTATAAGCCTCCTCCACCACCATGGCCACAAATTCGGGCTGATCCAGGTCGGCATAGATCATGACCTCCTGGCCCTTTTGGACATTGACGCCGCTGCGGACGATGAGGCGGGCGTATTCTCTTAAAACGGATTTTTTCATAGCTATTCTCCTTATTATAGACTGACAACAGTTTAGCAGATTCCGGCAAAAAGGTCAATCGTTGTTGCATTATTTCCCGGGAAGGATTATAATAAACCCAACATTCTTGGAAACGGGGATTATCTATGCTGACAAAAGAGCAGTTTCAAAATATCGTTCACGCCGGGCCTGTCCTGCTGGACGGTGCCACCGGCTCCAACCTGCAGAAGATGGGTATGCCCCGCGGTTGCTGCAGTGAGGAGTGGATCCTTGCCAATCCTGAAAAGCTTGTCGCCCTGCAGCGGCAGTACGCGGATGCAGGCAGCCGGATCATTTACGCCCCCACCTTCCAGGCACAGCCCATTGCTTTGGAGCAGGCGGGACTGGGAAGGCAGACAGAGGCAGTAAATGCCCATTTGGTGGCACTGAGCAAAAGCGTCAGTCCCGATGTGCTGGTGGCCGGCAATCTGACCACCCTTGCCACCTTCACTGACAGCTGGGACAGTGATAAATTTGACCTGTTGGTGGATAATTACCGCCGTCAGATCGCAGGCCTTTTGGAGGGCGGAGCCGATCTGCTGGCGGCAGAGACACTGCTGTATCCTCAGGAGGCTGAGGCCATTTTCACCGCTGCGGAATTAGAGGGTGCAAAAACGGTGATGTATTCTTTTACCATGCAGTCCGACGGTGCCTTGTTCTCCGGACGGGACGCAGGTCCGGTACTCCGGGAGCTGGAGGAAGCCGGTGCAGCAGCGGTTGGCTTCAACTGTGTGGCAGCGGATATGTTCACAGCCGGTCTTGTGGGTAAGCTAAGGCGGCATGTGAAGGGTCCTCTGCTTTGCAAACCCAATGCCGGCATCCCTGTTATCGGTGCAGATAACCTTGCCCACTACCCCATGGAGCCGGAGGAATTTGCTTCCATCGCTGCTGATTGCATCGCCATGGGTGCCGCCATCATCGGCGGCTGCTGTGGCACCACACCGGCTCACATCGCCGCAGCAAGCCGAATTTTATAACTTTTTCATCCGCACAAACCATGTGCGGATGATTTTTTGTTGCCAAATGTGTCGAAATTTGTTATACTTATTTTGTTATGGAAAAGAGAACTAATTATTTCGTCAGCAGAAAAAATCTGCTGGCATGGCTGATGGCACTGTGCATGGTTTGCCCGGCAGTGGCCCGCATCCTGTTTGTCGATTTGAAAGGGGTCGACGCGTGGAGCCAAATCGTTCTGCCCATCGCAGCAGCCCTGCTGTATGCCCTCATCGTGCTTTTTGACGGCAAAGAGCACTTCTACCGCACCGCAGTTCCTGTTTGGATGAACTGCATCTACTACGGCTTTGTCTTTTGGAAATTTGATTTTACAAGCTATGACACCCTGATCGGCTGGCTGTTCATCGTGGTACTGCTGTTCCTGGCAGTAATGTACAATCAGATCGCCACCGGCAAAAAGGCCATCGCGTGGTTACTGATCCCCATCCATCTGCTCCCCCCGGCAGCTTATGCCTATATCTGCCACGATGCTCTGATGGCAGGCAACTGGCAGTTCATCCTGGCAGATGCTTTGGTGGCACTTGGTCTTGTACTTACCGTATTCGCCATCCGCATCCACACCGACGGTCAGTATCATCCCACCTGGGGTGACCGCAGCGACGGCAGAAAGATCCGTACCCTGGCTCCCATGGCACAGATCACCGCCTTCTTCCAGGTGGAGCGGAATACCTGCTCCAACCTTTTCGAGGAGTCCTTCGAGATCTCCCACATTGAGCGATACATCCGTCAGAAGCGGAAGGAAGGCTATACTGATTTCGGTCTGAACCATGTTCTGCTGGCCGCCTATGTCCGTGGCGTAGCTAAGTATCCCCAGCTCAACCGCTTCATCAGCGGTCAGAAGGTCTACTCCCGTGGCAACGACATTCAGTACTCCATGGTGGTCAAAAAGGACATGACCATCGAATCTCCCGATACTTCCTTCAAAGTCCACCTGACTCCTTACGACACCTCCATCGACATTTATAATAAGATGACTGCGGCTGTGGAGGATGTTAAGAAGAGCATGGAACTGGACTCCAGCCTGGACAGCCTGATCCAGTACCTCAACATGATCCCCAGCATCGTGCTGAAATTTGTGGTGTGGCTGCTGAAGCTGCTGGACTACTTTGGACTGCTTCCCAAGTTCCTGCTGGAGCTCAGTCCTTTCCACGGCAGCCTGTTCTTCACCTCCATGGGCAGCCTGGGAATCCCTCCCATTTACCATCACCTGTATGACTTCGGCAACCTGCCTGTATTCGGTGCCTTCGGCTGTAAGCGTCGTGCTCTGGAGCTGCAGGAGGACGGCACGGTGGTGCAGAAAAAGTACATCGATATGAAGTTCGTTTTGGACGAGCGTATCGTTGACGGTTTCTACTATGCCGTCTTCTTTAAGTACTACCGCAGCCTGCTCCGCCACCCCGAAGTGTTGGACAATCCTCCCGAGGTCGTCAACCGGGACATTGATTAAACTATGAAAAATAAAATCTTGCAAAAGATACCAGCAGAGTGTCCCTGGCGGGACACTCTGTATTGGTATGAAGACACGGATTCTACAAATAACCGGGCAAAGGCCCTTGCCAAAGAGGGGGCTCCCCACGGAACGGTGCTGATCGCCGGTGGTCAGACCGGGGGCAGAGGGCGTATGGGACGGTCCTTTCTGTCACCCCATGGAGGTGTCTACCTGTCCGTGATTCTGCGGCCTCAGTGTCCTGCCGCCCAACTGATGCACCTGACCTGTGCCGCAGGCGTGGCCGCCGTCAATGCCATTGAAAAGGTTACAAGCATCCGGCCCAGTATCAAGTGGATCAACGATTTGGTGTACGGCGGCAAAAAGCTGGGTGGCATTCTGACAGAGCTTTCTCTGGAAGGTGCTTCTGCAGACTATGCCATAGTGGGCATTGGCATCAACTGCACCACGCCGGCAGGCGGCTTTCCCGCAGAAGTGCAGGACATCGCCACTTCCCTTTCTTCCATTGGCTGCGATGTGCTGCCTGCGGACCTGGCAGCGGCACTTGTAACAGCTTTGTGGGAAATGGACCGGGAGCTGCTCATAAGCAAAACGGCTCTCATGGAGGCGTACAGAGGACTGTGTGTCACTTTGGGCAGGCAGATCCTGGTGGTGCGGGGCAGCGAACAGACTCCCGGAAAAGCATTGGATGTGGACGAAAACGGCGGCCTTTTGGTACAGTACAGCAACGGGGTTATCACCACCGTCAATTCCGGAGAAGTCAGTGTCCGTGGGCTTTGGGATTATGTGTAAATTTATATTGCTTTTTTCTATGTTTCGGGTATAATGGAAATAGAAACATATTAAATGGAGGTCAATACTATGAAAATTTTCGGTACAATTCTGAAGATTCTGGCTGCCCTTGCCGCTGTTGCCGGTGCCATCTATGTGGTCGCTACTTACGGCGACAAGATCGTTGCATGGGCCAAGAATATCATCGGTGATATCAAGTGCAAGTGCGATTGCCCCTGCGAGTGCGAGGGCGACTGCGACGACTGCCAGTGTGAAGACGACTGCGACAGCTGTGCATGTGAGTGCTGCTGCAACTGCGAAGAAGACTTCGTGGAAGAAGCTCCCGCTGAGGAAGCTCCTGTTGAGGAAGCTGCTCCCGTTGAGGAAGTTCCCGCTGAAGAAGCCGTTGCCGAAGAGGCTGATTTTGAAGGTTAATTCACAAACAGAAACCCGCCCTTTAGGCGGGTGTGCATAGGGATTTACACGGTTTTGCCGCAGTCTTTTCCCTTATAACCGCAGAATATCCCCTTGAAATACACAAAGTATTTCTGCAGGTCTATTCATTGTTATAAGGAAAAATCCAAGGGGCAAAACTGCCAAATACACCAAAACGAGAGATTTTTTAGCAAGACATGATAAAAATCCACGGCAAGGTTGACGCCTGCCGTGGATTTTTGACGCAGTATTGCGAGAAAAGATCCGGTTTGGTGCGTATAAATCCCTATGTACCCCCGCCTTTGGGCGGGTTTTTGTTGCAATTGTTAGAAGTGCATGGTATACTGGCTGCATGTATTGACAGGAGGACCGTATGAAGCTTACATATAAAAACACTTTGGTGTCCTGCTTTATCGGCTATATCGTCCAGGCCATCACCATCAATTTCATTCCCCTGCTGTTTGTCACTTTTCAAACGGATTACAATATTCCCTTAAGTCAGATCACGCTGCTGGTCACGGTGAATTTTGTGGTACAGCTTCTGATCGATATTACAGCTCCGTTGTATGCCGACAAGCTGGGCTACCGCACCTGCATCGTTGTGGCCCATATTTTCTCCGCCGCAGGTCTTGTTCTGCTTACCGTTCTGCCACAGGTGCTCGCCCCTTTCACAGGCCTGCTTCTGTCTGTGATAACATATGCCATCGGCAGCGGTCTTATCGAGGTGCTGATCTCCCCCATCACAGAAAGCTGCCCCACAGAAAATAAGGAAAAAGCCATGAGTCTGCTTCATTCCTTCTACTGCTGGGGTCAGGTTGGCGTGGTGCTGATCTCCACAGCTTTCTTCTATTTAGCAGGAATCAAAAACTGGCAGATACTGGCCAGGATTTGGGCTGTCATCCCCATCGTCAACGCCTTTTTATTTGCAAAAGTTCCCATCGCACCCCTTATTGCAGAAGGTGAAGTGGGTATGAACTTCCGCCAGCTGTTCCGTTCAAAGATCTTCTGGGTGCTGTTTATCATGATGCTCTGTGCCGGTGCCTGCGAGCATGCTGTGAGCCAGTGGGCATCTGCCTTTGCGGAAAAGGCTCTGGACATTTCCAAAGCTGCCGGTGACCTGGCAGGCCCCATGTCCTTTGCCGTTCTTATGGGACTGACCCGGGTGTTCTACGGAAAATTCGGTGACCGGATCAACTTGGACCGTTTCATTTTCGGCAGCGGCGTGCTGTGTATCGTGGCGTTTTTGCTGATCACCGTTGTACCTTTCCCTGTTGTGAATCTCATCGGCTGTGGTCTGTGCGGTGTTGGTGTTGGCATTCTGTGGCCCGGTAGCTTAAGCAAAGCCTCGGCAGCATTGCCCCGGGGCGGTACAGCCATGTTCGCTCTGCTGGCTGTGGCCGGCGATTTGGGTTGCACCTCCGGCCCTACCCTGGTGGGCCTTGTTTCCGATGCTGCCGGGGATAACTTGAAGGTCGGCATTCTGGCAGGCGTTCTCTTTCCTGTCCTGCTGGTCATGTGCCTGCTGCTGAATCCGGCAAAGAAACACAAATAAGTGCTGTTCGTTGTACAGTTCTTTTATCGGGCCATAGGGATTTGTTTGCATGAACATTGTTCAAATTCCTTCAATAAAAAAGGACACCTTACGGTGTCCT
>JAZNZG010000220.1:0-3822 GCA_045594825.1 Faecousia sp.
GTGAAGTGGGTGCTTGTTTCTCTGTCAATAATATGCTCCGTGCTGAGTGTTACAAGCAGCGTATGGAGAAGGGCCTGTCTTTCCTGGAGTTTAACTACATGATCATGCAGTCCTACGATTTCTACTACCTGTACCAGAAATACGGCTGCAACATGCAGTTTGGCGGCAACGACCAGTGGAGCAATATGCTGGGCGGCACCGAGCTGATCCGCAGAAAGCTCCAGAAGGATGCCCATGCCATGACCATTACCTTGCTGCTGAACTCCGAGGGCAAGAAGATGGGCAAGACTGCCAAGGGTGCGGTTTGGCTTGACCCCAACAAGACATCTCCCTTTGATTTCTACCAGTACTGGCGTAATGTGGAAGATGCCGATGTTCTGAAGTGCATCCGCATGCTGACCTTCCTGCCCATGGAGCAGATCGATGCAATGGCTGATTGGAAGGATGCACAGTTGAACACTGCCAAGGAGATCCTGGCGTATGAACTGACCAAGCTGGTCCACGGCCAGGAAGAGGCAGACAAGGCCCAGGCTGCTGCTAAGGCTCTGTTCGTTGGCGGCGGTGATGATGCCAATATGCCTACTACCGAGATCACAGCCGACAAGCTGGTGGACGGCAAGATCGGCATTCTGAATCTGATGGTCACCTGTGGATTGGCACCTTCCAACAAGCAGGCCCGTCAGCTGGTGGAACAGGGCGGCGTTCTTGTCAATGATGAGAAGGTTCCCTCTGCCCAGTTTGCCGTTACCGAGGAAATGCTGAAAGATGGCGTTAAGATCCGTAAGGGCAAAAAGGTTTTCCACAAGGCAATTCTTGCTTGATGACTATGGGGCGGCTTAAGCCGCCCCATTATTATGCAAAGTAAGCGTCCAACCGTTTTTGATTTTCTTTGGAAAGCGGTGTCAGTGGAAGGCGGTATCCGCCGCAATCCATGCCTATTTTTCGCATGGCGGCTTTGACGGGTACCGGATTCACCTCGCAGAACAAAAGGTCAATCAGCGGCAGTAGCCTGCACTGCATATCGCAAGCAGTGTCAAAATCTCCTGCCAGTGCGGCTTCGGCCATGGATAATGTTTCTGCCGGACAAACATTGGATACGGTGGAGATCACGCCCAACCCGCCCATGGACATAACCGGAACGATCATATCGTCATTACCGCTCCATATGCAAAAATCCTTTCCGCAGGCGTTCCGGATCTTTGCGATTTTGGTTATGTCAGAGCCTGCCTCTTTTACACCCGCAATATTTGGCACAGAGGATAGACGTTTGTAAACGGACACAGGAATATCCACGCCGGTGCGTGAGGGTACATTATACAAAATTACCGGGATACGCACTGCGTGGGCTATGGACAGATAATGGGCAAACAGTCCATCTGGCGTTGCCTTGTTATAATAGGGGGTTACCACAAGAACAGCATCTGCACCGGCTTTTTCGGCGGCGATGCTAAGCTCCACGGCGTGTTCTGTGGAATTGGAGCCCGTGCCGGCGATGATTGTGCAGCGATCACCGGTGTATGCCTTTGCATATTGTACGAGCTGGATCTTTTCTTCGTCAGAAAGGGTTGGAGCCTCACCGGTTGTACCGCAGACGACCATTGCTTTGATGCCGGCCTCCATCTGTCTGCGGATGAGCTGCTGGAACATGGGGTAATTGACCTTACCGTCTAAAAACGGTGTAACAAGAGCCGTGCAGACTCCGGTAAAAAGGGTTTTATTCATAAGCTGATACCTCCATGCCAATCTATGCAGGGGGTGCAGATTTGCGTGTTGCAAAGTTTGTCAAAATCGTCTATACTATTAGCATAAATTTTTCGGAGGGTATGTGTGTGAAGACCCATGATTTTTGGTATGACCTGCCGGAGGAGCTGATCGCTCAAACACCGCTGGAGGACAGGGACACTTCCCGGCTGCTGGTAATGGATAAAGCCACCGGCGAGGTAACACACCGGCATTTTTATGATATCATTGAATACCTACAGCCCGGTGACTGCCTGGTCATGAACGATTCCCGGGTACTGCCTGCAAGGCTTTTGGGACACCGTCCCACCGGTGGAGCGGTAGAAATTCTGCTGCTGCGTGATTTGGGAGACAAGAAATGGGAGTGCCTTGCCAAACCCGGCAGAAAGCTGCAACCAGGTCAGAAGGTTATTTTTGGCAATGGTGAACTAACAGCTACAATTACGGATGTTTTGGATGACGGTAACCGTGTTGTTGAATTTCACTTTGACGGGATTTTTCTTGAAGTACTGGAACGGCTGGGCAAAATGCCCCTGCCCCCTTATATCAAGGCAGAACTGCAGGACCAGGAACGGTATCAGACCGTCTATTCCCGGGAGGTGGGGTCTGCTGCAGCTCCAACAGCCGGACTGCATTTTACAGCCGAGCTTTTGGAGAAGATCAGGGCCAAGGGCATCCAAACAGCCTTTGTGACCCTGCATGTTGGACTTGGTACTTTCCGGCCTGTAAAGGCAGACAGCATCCTGGTCCATCACATGCACAGTGAACTTTGTATGATGAGTGCGGCAACCGCAGCCACCCTCAATAAAACACGCAAACAGGGAGGACGCATCATTTGTGTCGGCACCACATCCTGCCGGACGCTGGAGTCCCTTGTTAAAGAGGACGGTACTTTTGAAGCCGGTTCCAAATGGACGGACATTTTCATTTATCCCGGCTATACATTTAAGGCCATGAATGGCCTTATTACCAATTTTCATCTGCCCGAAAGTACCTTGGTAATGCTGGTATCCGCCTTTGCGGGCAGAGAGAATGTGCTGTCTGCTTACGATCAGGCGGTGAAGGAACGATATCGTTTCTTCTCCTTTGGTGATGCAATGGCTATATTATGAGAGGTAAACTATGTTTGAGCTGAAGAAAACAGAAGGGAAGGCCCGCCGCGGCGAATTTACCTGTGCACACGGTACTGTCCAGACTCCAGTATTTATGAATGTTGGTACACAGGGTGCCATAAAGGGTGCTCTGAGTGCCAAGGACCTCAAAGATATTGGCTGCCAGGTGGAGCTTTCCAACACGTATCACCTGCACCTGCGTCCCGGCGATCAGCTGGTAAAAGAATGCGGTGGTCTGCATAAATTTATGACCTGGGACGGCCCCATCCTAACGGACTCCGGCGGATTTCAGGTATTCTCCCTGTCCTCTTTGCGGAAGATCAAAGAAGAGGGTGTTTATTTCTCCTCTCATATCGATGGCCGTAAGATCTTCATGGGACCGGAGGAAAGCATGCAGATTCAGTCCAATCTCGGATCAGACATTTGCATGGCTTTTGACGAGTGTATCGAAAACCCCGCACCCAGGGACTATGTTCTGAAAAGCGTGGACCGTACCTACCGCTGGCTGGAGCGGTGCAAAGCGGAAAATGCCCGCCTGAATGCGTTACCCGATACTGTCAACAAAGAGCAGATGCTTTGGGGCATCAATCAGGGCGGCACATACGCTGATATTCGTATTGACCATATGAAGCGGATTGCGGACCTGGATCTGCCTGGTTATGCGATTGGTGGACTTGCTGTCGGCGAAACTGCGGAGGAGATGTACGACATCATCGAAGCCGTGGAACCCTATATGCCCAAGGAAAAGACCCGTTACCTGATGGGGGTCGGCACGCCCACCAACATCATTGAGGCTGTTTCCCGTGGTGTGGATTTCTTCGATTGTGTCATGCCTGCCCGGAATGCCCGCCATGCCCGGCTGTTTACCTGGGAGGGCGCCATCAACTTAAAAAATGCAAAATACGCCAAGGATTTAAGTCCTATTGATCCTCAGTGTGACTGCCCGGTCTGCCGTCGCTATTCCAGAGCA
>JAZNZG010000221.1:0-12566 GCA_045594825.1 Faecousia sp.
ACAGCAGCGGGAGCATCAGCAGCGGGAGCGTCAGCAGCAGGAGCATCGGCAGCGGGAGCGTCAGCAGCGGGAGCATCAGCAGCGGGAGCATCAGCAGCGGGAGCATCGTTGTTGCCGCAAGCGACCAGGCCAACGACCATGACCAGAGCCAGCAGCAGAGCAATAAGCTTCTTCATTTTTCTTTCCTCCATAAAATATGAATTGTGTGGTTTTTTCACCATGGGTATTGTCGCACATTATAGCGTAAAAATCAACACATTTTCCAAAGATTCGTAGAAAAGCACAAATATTTTACTCAATATCCATGTGTTTTGTGGCACTGAAGCTATGGGGCAGAATCTCTGAGAAGGGATAGGCTTCATAGCTGTCCCCTGCCCCGGCCAGATACACCATAAAATCGTCATCACAGAACTCACGCATCACCTGGCGACACACACCGCAGGGTGGGAAAATACCGGTGATCACACCGTCTTTTCCACCGCAGACAGCAATGGCTTTAAAGTCCCGGTGTCCATCATACACCGCCTTAAAAAAAGCAGTACGCTCAGCACAAATGGTGGGAGTAAAGGATGCATTTTCAATATTGCAGCCTTGATATACCGTACCGTCTGCACACAGAAGTGCCGCACCGACCTTGTAACCGGAGTAGGGCATATATGCATGGGTCATGGCTTCCTTTGCCAGCTCAATAAGTTTTTCAGGGGTCATAACGATTCCTCCTTGGAGTGAAAAGGCGGGGTATCCCCCGCCCTTATTGGTTTACATAATTTCTTTCGCAAAACTCTTGCCCGGGGTATCCAGTTCCACCTGCAGCAGTTCTGCCACGGTGGCTGCGATATCCGCAAAGCTTGCCCGTGTTCCCAGGTTCACAGGCTTTACCTGCTTGCCCAGGATCAGCAGCGGGACATATTCCCGGGTGTGGTCGGTGGTGGCGGTATATGCCGGGTCACAGCCGTGGTCGGCGGTGATCATCACCACATCCTCGTCTCCCAGCTTTTCCATAAATCCACCCAGCCAGGCATCAAACTCCGTCAATGCCGCGGCATAGCCATCAATATCTCTGCGGTGACCGTAAAGCATATCGAAGTCCACCAGGTTGACAAAGCACAATCCTTTAAAATCCTTTGCGGCATAGTTTGACGCATGGTTCATGCCGTCGGCATTGCTCTTGTTGTACACATACTCCGTCAGACCCTGGCCTGCGAAAATATCATGGATCTTGCCCACGCCGATGGAATCCAGGCCGGCTTCCTTAATGGCATCCAGCAGTGTCTGTGCCGGAGGCTCCAGGGAAAAGTCATGGCGGTTGGAAGTACGCTTGTAGCTGCCGGAAGTACCCACAAAGGGACGGGCGATAACACGGCCCACGCCATGCTTGCCCTTCAGCAGCTTTCTGGCAATACGGCAGTATTCGTAAAGCTGCTCAGGAGGAACAATCTCTTCATGGGCAGCGATTTGGAACACAGAGTCGGCAGATGTATAAACGATCAGGTCGCCGGTTTTTACATGCTCGTCACCGTATTCGTCAATGACAGCCGTACCGGACCAGGGGGCATTGGCCAGGACACCTCTGCCGGTGGCCTCCTTGAAGGGGTCCAGCAGCTCATCCGGGAAGCCCTGGGGATAAGTGGGCAACGGATCGGGGGATACGATGCCGGCGATCTCCCAGTGGCCTATGGTAGTATCCTTGCCCATGGAGGCCTCTGTCAAACGGGCAAAGGCACCGGCGGGAGCTTCTGCCTCAGGCAGGCATTCCACGCCGTCAATATTGCCCAAACCGGCAGCGATCATGTTGGGGATATGCAGCCCGGAGGATTTTGCACAGGCAGCCAAGGTGTTGACACCCACATCACCAAAGGCGGGGCTGTCGGGCATGGCTCCGATGCCGCAGGAATCCAGAACAATTAAAAATACGCGTTTCATAGGGTATACCTCCCAACAGGGATTACTTATCCTCCATGGCAACAGCCACATCCAGGGCGACCTTCATCATGGTGGTGAAAGCGGTCTGGCGTTCTTCGGAGGTGGTCTCCACGCCCTTGAGGACATGGTCGGAAATGGTACAGATGCACAGACCACGCTTGCCGTAACGGGCAGCATTCATATACAGGGCAGCGGCTTCCATCTCCAGGGCCATAACGCCCATCTTCTTCAGAGCGTAGACACTGTCCAGGCCCTCGGGGACACCTACATGGTCACCGTAGAATACATCGGAAGAGTTCACATTGCCCACATGGTAAACGGCACCGTGTGCTTCGGCTGCCTTGACAGCCTCGCTGAGGAGCTCGTAGGATGCGATGGGAGCAAAGGTGCCGGGGATGTGGAACTGGTGTGCAAAATTGGAATCGGTGCAGGCACCCTGGGCGATCACCAGGTCGTACAGGTTGATGTTCTCCTGAATGGAGCCGGCGGAGCCCACACGGATGATGTTGTCCACACCGTAGCCGTTGAACAGCTCATGGGAATAGATACCGATGGCAGGCATACCCATGCCGGAAGCCATAACGGAAACCTTAACGCCCTTATAGGTGCCGGTATAACCGTGAACACCACGGACATTGTTTACAAGAACAGGGTTCTCCAAAAATGTTTCTGCGATGAACTTACTACGCAGAGGATCGCCGGGCATCAGAACGGTCTTGCCGAAATCACCGGGCTTGGCAGCAATATGAGGGGTGGGTGTATGCAGCATAATTGTTTCCTCCTTAATAAGAACCGTCGTTTTCCATGCCCTTGGCGATCTTTACGATCCGGGAGGTGCCCAAACGGTCAGCACCCAGGGCAATAAACTTTTCAGCATCGTCAATGCTGGAAATACCGCCGGCAGCCTTGATCTTTACATGAGGAGCAACATGCTTGGCAAACAGCTCCACATCATGGAAAGTAGCACCTGCAGTAGAGAAGCCGGTGGAAGTCTTGATATAGTCGGCACCGGAGTCGGACACGCACTTGCACAGGGCGATCTTTTCATCGTCGGTAAGCAGGCAGGTTTCAATGATGACCTTCAAAAGCTTGCCGTTACAGGCAGCCTTGATGGCAGCGATCTCAGAAGTGATCGCATCCCACTTGCCTTCCTTGGCCCAGCCGATGTTGATGACCATATCCACTTCGTCGGCACCGTTATTGACAGCATCGGAAGCCATGAAGCACTTGGCTGCGGTGGTGGCATAGCCATTGGGGAAACCGATGACGGTGCAGATGGCCAGCTTGTCGCCCACATATTCCTTGGCTTGCTTCACATGGGCAGCAGGAATACAGACAGACGCGGTCTTGTACTTCATGCCGTCGTCACAGATGGCCTTGATGTCTGCCCATGTGGCAGCCTGACCCAGCAGCGTGTGGTCACATTTTGAAAGAATTGCAGAAAGTTCCATAGTTGTATTCTCCTTTAGTTTTGTCCATGTAATTTAATACGCTTGTGTTCACGAATGCCCCGGATATAACACTTGTGGCACATGGCAATGTAAGCATCGTTACCGCCCAGCAGCACCTGCTCACCTACGGTGACGATGTGACCCTCACTGTCGATACGGGCATTAACAGTTGCCTTGGCACCGCAATCGCACATGGTCTTGATCTCCTGAATGGTATCTGCCACCTCCATCAGACGCATGCTGCCGGGAAACAGCTTGGTTTGGAAGTCCGTCCGCAGGCCAAAGCATATAACAGGTACACCATACGCATTGACAACGGAACGAAGCTGATCGATCTGCTCCGGAGTGAAGAACTGACACTCGTCGGCAATGATCACATCACACTTTCCCCGACGGGTCTGCTCATACTGCCGGAAAATATCCGTTTGAGGGGACATGATCTCCACCTGTGCCTCCAGTCCAATGCGGCTACGCAGGATATTGACGCCATCCCGGACATCGGCACTGGGTTTGATAAGCCAAACCTTCATGTCGTTTTCTTCGTAGTTGTATTTGGTGATCAGTGCCTGTGCTGTTTTACTGGAGCCCATTGCACCGTACTTGAAATAAAGCTTTGCCACGGGAAACCCTCCGTTTTTCTTTTTCTTCGCTTTTATTATACCAAACACCCACCCAACATGCAAGCACTACAAAAGGAAAATCCCGGAGGAACACGCCTCCGGGATCTGTTCAGCTTTCAAGCTGCTGTTTATGATATTGCAGGGTATAAAGCTGATAATACCGTCCCTTCTGCCGCAGCAGTTCCTGGTGCGTTCCCTGCTCCAGGATCTTGCCGTGGGAAAGCAGGATGATATTATCTGCGTGCTGGATGGTGGAAAGTCTGTGAGCCACCACCAGCATGGTACCGATGTTCTTCATTTTCTCCAGGGAGTCCTGGATCAGCAGCTCCGTTTCGGTGTCGATGTTGGCAGTAGCCTCATCCAGGATCATCACCGCAGGCTTGTGGATCACCGTACGGGCAAAGCTTAATAGCTGCCGCTGACCGGCAGAGAAGTTATTGCCACGCTCCCGCACCTCTTCATCCAGGCCTTTTTCCAGCTTGCAGATGAAGGAATCGGCGTTGACATAGCGGCAGGCCTCCATGATCTCCTCATCGGAGACGCCCTCTTTACGCAGCAGAATATTGCTGCGAATATCCCCGGAGAACAGAAATACATCCTGTAGCATCTGCCCGAAATGCTGCCGCAGAGAGGCAATCTTAATATGACGGATGTCAATGTCATCCACCAGGATCTGACCGCTTTGGATCTCATAGTTGCGGCACAGCAAAGACAAAATGGTGGTCTTTCCTGCACCGGTGGAGCCTACGAACGCAACGGTCTGCTTGGGCTCCACAGTAAAGGAAACGCCTTTAAGGACCCACTCATCCGGCTTATAGGCAAACCACACATCCCGGAATTCGATCTTGCCCTTTACCGTTTCCAGCTCGATTGCATCCTCTTCGTCCCGGATCTGCACCGAAATATCCATGATGGAGAATATCTTTTCTGCAGAGGCAAAGGATTTCTGCAACATGTCAAACTGCTCTGCCAGGGTTTGGATGGGGTTAAAGAACTTGGAGATATACAGGTAGAAGGACACGATCACCGAGCCGGTCACAGCCTGACCCAGGAAGGTGGTGTTTTGGATATAGCCCTTGCCGCCCAAATACAGCAGGCACATCACCGCACTGATGTGGAGCATGTACACCACAGGGCGGAAGATGCCGAATACGAACATTCTGCCCACCTTGGCTTTCTGCATTTTGTGGCTGCGTTCCAAAAACAGCTTTTCCTTGTTTTCTTCCTGGTTGAAGATCTGAATGATCTTCATACCGGAAAGGTGTTCGGAAAGGTAGGTGTTCACATCTGCCGTTGCATCGCTGACCTCCCGGTGGGCTTTCCGGGAGAACTGCCGGAAGAGCACCGTAAAGAAAATCAAAAACGGTACAAAGCACAAGATCATCAGCGTCAGTGCATAATTCAGCAGAAGCATAGCCACCAGCACACCGATGACAACCATACAGTTCTTCAACAGGTTCACAAGGATCTTTGTGAACAGGTATGTGATGTTGTTGGTGTCGTTGGTAACGCGGGTCACCAGCTTGCCCACAGGAATATTGCTCAGCTGCTCGTGGGACAGCTTTTCAATGTGTGCAAACAAGTCCAAACGCAGAGCGGACAAGATCTTTTGTCCGGTCTTCTGCAGCAGCATGGCCTGCAAATAGGTACAGAGGATGCTTACCACCAGGATCCCGGCATATACCGCCACAACACGGTACAGCTCCGGCAGGTCAAACCTTCCTGCAACCAGTTCTTCGATCCGGCCCACCAGCAAGGGAGAAATGAGGTCATAGGCCAGGGATACCAGCATGATAATAAAGGCCAGGATAAACTGTCCGGTATAAGGCTTTGCATAGCGGATAAGGCGGCGAATGATCTCACCGTCGGACATGTGACGGTCATAGCCGTTAATGGCTTTTTTCTGCCGCATGGTGCAGTAAACGATGACAAAAATGATGGAAAGCAGACCGATCAGTCCACCCAGGATCAGAATGGGCAAATACTCACGCATTGTACTGACCTCCTTCCTCTTCCAGCCGCTGCAGGTCTACCATTTTCCGGTAAGGCGGGCAGGTTTCATACAGCTGGTCATGGGTACCGGAGGCGATCAGAGCACCGTCATCCAGAAACAGGATCTTATCCATTTTCTCAATGGTGGATATTCTGTGGGCGATGAGAATGGTGGTCTTGCCTTTACGGGTGGCACGGAGATTCTCCAAAATCGTCTTTTCCGTTTTGGTATCCACCGCAGATACGGAATCATCCAATATCAAAACAGGAGCATCCCGGAGCAAAGCTCTTGCAATGGAGATACGCTGTTTCTGACCCCCGGAAACGGTAACGCCCCGTTCTCCCAGGATGGTATCATAGCCCTTGGAGAAGCCGCGGATATTCCCATCCACATCGGCCAAAACCGCTGCCTGCTCCACATCCTTATCTGTACCGAAGGAAATGTTGTTGGCAATGGTATCAGAAAACAGGAAATTATCCTGGGGCACATAGGCACAGGCGGCCCGGACATCCCGGATTCGCAGGGTGTTGATATCATGACCATCCAGGAATATCGTTCCGTCAGGAGCATTGTATGTCCGCAGCAGTAGGTCCACCAGGGTAGTCTTACCTGTACCGGTTCTGCCCACCAGGCCTACATTTTCGCCGGCGTTAATGGTAAAGGATACATTTTTCAGTGCATCGTAATCTGCACCGGGATAACGGAAGGTCAAATTACGGTATTCCACCCCACCCCGAATATCGGAGATCTCCATTGCATCTTCCCGGTCGATGACATCCTGCTTTGCATTCAGAAGCTCGGAGATGCGTTTCAGGGAGGCCTGTCCACGGCTGGTCATGTCGATGAGCTCAGACACGGCCATAATGGGCCAGACAACAGAGGTGAAGTAACCGATGAACTCAATGAGCTGACCCGCATTAAAGATGCCGTGATATACCAAATAACCGCCGTAGCCCAAAATAATACAGATCACGCTCTCCACAAAGAGCATCACCAGGATATGCAGCAGCACAGAAGCCTGGGTGTGGTCCATATTAGCCTTTTCGTTTTCAACATTCAGCTTGCGGAAGGCCAGCAGTTCTTTTGCTTCCTTAACGAAGGCCTTGATAACTGCGATGCCGGAAAAGCTCTCCTGGGAGAAGTCGGACATGCGGGAGAATGCCTCCTGCCGGATGTCCCACTTTTTCATCATATATTTGCCCAGCACCGTGGATGCCGCCAGCAAAAATACCATTGGGATCATGGTCAGCATAGTCAGATAACTGTCCATAAGCCACATTTTCCGGATAGCCAGCACGCCCAAAAACAAAGCATCAAAGAACATCAGAATGCCCCAGCCGAAACATTCCTGCACCGTATCCAGATCGTTGGTAAACAGGCTCATGAGGTTGCCTACCTTGTTGACCTGGTAGTAATTCTGAGACAGCGTCACAGCATGGCTGAACATACGGTCCCGGAGGTCCTTTTCAATGCGGATGGCTGTGCCGAAAAAGCATATACGCCACAAAAATCTGCCCAGCACCATACAAAGGATGATCCCCACCATGGGCATGCAGACATTGTCCAGGAGGAAGTCCATGTCAAAGACAGCTTCTGCTCCGTTGTACATCACAACACCGTCATTGACGCCATTAATAACCAGCTGGTACATATTGGGGATCCGCAGCTGCAAAATATCAATAACTGCCAGCGTCAGCAGACCCAGCAGCAGTGCCGGTGCATATTTGAGGTAATAACGGTTGATATGCTTGCCGAATACCATGGTACGCACTCCTTTCTTTTGCACAATTAAAGTTTATTATAACACATGTTTTGTCATTTGAAAAGCCGGGTCTTGCGACCCGGCATAGATTTATTTTATTTTTTCTCCGTTAAGAACAGCTTCTACCAGCCGTTCACCGTCATAACGCAGGGTCAGCAGGAAGAAAGGCTGGTTTTTCCACATCAGATCCAAGAATATCCGGTCCCCCTCCCACTTGGGGAGGCTGTCCAAAAATTCCCGGCTGACCCACTGCAGGTCACCCTCATCGCAGGTTTTCAGTTCCCCCTCAAAGCCGTCTGCCGTGAACAGGTACATAAACTCCCCTTGGCAGGTTGTGTTGAGAAAGGTCACCACGCCCCGGCACTGCCAGGAGGTTAGTGTCAAGCCCGTCTCCTCTTTGGCTTCCCGCAGGAGGCACTCGTCAGGAGATTCCTCTCCCTCAAACTTGCCGCCGATGCCGATCCATTTATCCTTATTGATGTCATTCTTCTTTTTGACCCGGTGGAGCATCAGCACATCGTTGCCCCGGGTGATATAACAAAGGGTGGTATTGATCATATTGACTCCCCGCTCTGCACATCCATTTGGGAAGCAAGACACATGCTTTCTCCCGTTACAGGATGGATAAATTCTACTTTTTTTGCACACAAGGCCTGGGTGGTCATACCCAGTTTTTCCGAAAGCCGCACCGACGAAACGCAGTTATACTGGGGGTCTCCCAAAATAGGCCAGCCCATGTAGCTGCAGTGGACACGCAGTTGGTGGGTCCTGCCTGTGACAGGCTGCAGAGCCAGCTTGCAAATATCCTGCTTCCGTTCCAGCACCCGGTATTTCGTAACAGAGGGTTTGCCCTCCGGGTGTATATGCCGCAACAGGCTGGGTAATTCTTTGCGGGCGATGGGAGCATCGATGACACCCTGCTCCTCTTCCGGGCCACCAAAGGTCAGGGCATGGTAGGTCTTCTCCATAGCGGTTTGCTGGAAAAGGGCATGCACATGGGAATTTTTAGCCAGCAGTACGATTCCAAAGGTATCCCGGTCCAGCCGGGTAATGGGATGAAACGCACAGCCTTGACCCGTTCTCTTGTAATAACCGATGACACGGTTAGCCAGGGTCCCGGTGATTCTGTTCCGGGAGGGATGGATCAGCATTCCGGCAGGCTTATCCACCGCCAAAATATGAGCATCTTCATAAATAACGGTGACAGGCTCGTCCTCTGCAGGATACTCCGGTACTGGATCATCCAAAATCGCCGTGATCACATCGCCCCGCCGCACCGGATAATCCGTATGCCTGGGCACTGCGTTTACGCTGATCTTGTCCTGCCATTTAAGCCTGTTTATCAGCCCCGTGGACATGCCCAGCTCCTTGTTCAAAAAAGAGGACAGCCGCCCGTCCCGCTCTGCGGTATGCTTCAGTTCCATAACGGTCTCCCCTTTCTGTTTCACATGATACCCGATTTTTTTAATATTTGCAATCCCAACCCCGGTTTTTTCAAAATACATCCGTAATCTTAAGTATAAAACCTTTGCCTTTTCCCCCGTTCTTTAGTAGAATAACATCAAAATATCCTTTGCAAAGGAGTGATGCTATGGAAAAGGAGCATGAGATCGTCCGGGCTGTTTACGAAGCAAAAAACGACAACGACAAAGCCGACGAGCTGATCCGCAAATATATTCCCTTTATCCGGGCAGAAGCCACAAAATTTTTGGGAAAGCCCTGTACAGACAGCGACGATGCTTTCAGCATCGCCATGATCGCTTTCCACGAAGCGGTATTGGCCTTTAGCCGGGAACGGGGTGCTTTTCTCAGTTACGCCGCCCTGCTGATCCGCAACCGTCTTATTGATGAACAGCGAAAAGAAAAGCGGCATCAGGGTCACCTTTCTTTAAATGCATCCGAAGGAGATGACGACCGCACCCTGTTGGAGCAGGTGGCTGACCACCGGGATTACTATGAGGAAGCCCACAATCTGGAGGCGACCCAACAGGAGATCGCAGAGCTTTCCATGGTCTTGGGAGAATTTGGTGTCAGCTTCGCCGATATTGCGGACAATAACCCCAAGCAGGAAAGGACCCGGAAGACCTGCCTGGCAGCAGTTCATTATGCCATGGAAAACCGGGAACTTCTGGATGATTTGTTACGGACCAAAAAGCTGCCTCTGACCCAGCTGGTGCTTGGCTCCGGCAGCGACCGCAAGACCCTGGAACGGCACAGAAAATACATATTGGCCATGCTCTTGATACAGACCAACGGATATCATATCATTCGCGGCCATTTACATCATGTTTGGAAGAAAGGAGGCGTATCCCCATGAAGTATGTTATCATGGAATGCCGTCCCGGCTACGCAGTGGCCCTGGACGAAGACGGTAATTTCTTAAAAGTTGCCAACCTGCAGTATACCGTTGGCCAAAATGTTACCGATGTGATCCCCATGCGTCTTCCCGAAACAAAAAAGATACAACGCTGGTTATATCCCCTTGTTGCCATGGCTGCCTGCCTGGCACTGCTGCTTACCGTATTCCTGCCCGGCAACAGCCAGCCCTATGCCTCTGTGTATGTTAAGATCAATCCGGAGGTCCGCATCGATGTGGATAAAAACGACCATGTGGTGGGTCTGACCGGTATTAACCAAGACGGAGTCGATCTGATACAGGGCTACGATTACCATAAAAAGAATTTGGATCTGGTAACCGATGAACTGGTGGATAAAGCCATCGAGCTTGGTTATCTGACAGACCAGGGACAGATCTCCATCAGTTTGGAATCTACCGATTTAGCCTGGGTGGAAAACCATTCCCAAACTTTGTCCAGCCACCTGCAAGACCATCTTGCAGAGAAATTTGTGGTGGAGATCCTTATCACGCCGTACCGGGCAGATGTCCCGGAGGATACTGCTGAAAATCTTGACGATGACGATTTTGATGATGGCCCCTATGACGATGACCTCTACGAGGACGATCCCGATGAAGAGGATCGTGACGATGATGACTTTGATGACGATGATTCTGACGACGATAACTTTGATGACGATGACTCTGATGACGATGACTCTGATGGCGATGACTCGGATGACGATGATTCTGATGACGATGACTCGGATGACGATGATTCTGATGACGATGACTCTAATGACGATGACTCGGATGCCGATGGCACTGATGACGATGATTCTGATGACGACGACGAAGAAGATGATGACTGACAAAAAGCCTGCACAGCAAATTGCTGTGCAGACTTTTTTTGAAAATTTTTCCGTTTGACCCCGGTTTTACTATTATGGCTGCGTATTCTCTTAATACAAGCCAAAAATAACTCAACCAAAAGGAGGAAATCTTTATGAAGAAAATCTTATCTGTCATTTTTGTTTTTGTTCTCAGTGCCGCATTGCTGCTGGGCTGTGCACCGCAGCAGGCATCCGTTCCCGCAGTTGCCCCCGCAGCAGCCCTGGAAGAAGCCGCCGGCGGTGTGCTGTGCTTGAAGATCAACCCCGAGATCGCGATCCACTATGATGCCAACGGCATCGTGACCAAAGTGGAAGGCCGCAACCAGGACGGTGTCCGGATCCTTCAGGACTTCACCGGCTATGAAGGCCAAGAAACCTCCCAGGTGCTGACCGCACTGGTGGAATTGATCGGTCAGTCCGGTTACTTTGTAGAAGAGGCAGACGGCGAGCCCCGGCAGATCACGCTGGAGCTGGATCCCGGCTCTCAGGTTCCCCATGACCGGTTCCTGGAAGATATGGCCGCCCATGTGAAGCACAGCGTGGAAAACAGCAACTGGATCGGCCAGACCGAATACGACTATGAGCCCACCCAGGCTGCCGAGTCTGTTATCTCTGCCACCGAACCTGCTGCACCTGCCACTGAGTCCACCGTACCCACCAGCAAGCCCGCAGCAACCACCTCCAAGCCTGCCGTTTCCGTGAATACATCCACTCTCTGCCCCATCTGCGGCGATGACGATTGTGACGACGGTGCATACTGCGACGACGCCCACGAGAAGGCAGAAAATCTCCGGGAAAATGAACTGGAAAACGACGGCATCCTCTGCCCCGTCTGCGGCGATGACGATTGTGACGACGGTGCATACTGCGACGATGCCCACGAGAAGGCAGAAAATCTCCGGGAAAATGAACTGGAAAACGACGGAATCCTCTGCCCCGTCTGCGGCGATGACGACTGCGACGACGGTGCTTACTGTGACGATGCCGATGAGAAGGCAGAAAATCTCCGGGAAAACGAACTGGAAAACGACGGTATCCTCTGCCCCGTCTGTGGCGATGACGATTGCGACGACGGTGCGTACTGCGATGACTGGGACGATAAGTACGACGATGACGATGACTGATATAAACACAAAAAAAAGCACCCTTAAAGGGTGCTTTTTTATGCTTGTGGATGGATTACAGAGCAGCCTTTGCCTTCTCCACGAGAGCTGCGAATGCAGCTGCGTCCTGGATAGCCATTTCGGACAGGCTCTTGCGGTTCATCTCGATGCCGGCCTTCTTCACACCGTTCATGAAGGTGGAGTAGTTTAGTCCGTAGGGCTTAACTGCAGCGGAAATACGGGTGATCCACAGTCTGCGGTAGTCACGCTTCTTCAGCTTACGGCCAACGAAAGCGTAGTTACCGGACTTCATGACCTGCTGCTTAGCCATCTTAAAGTGGGTAGACTTGGAACCCCAGTAACCCTTAGCCAGCTTCAGGGTAGCATTTCTTCTCTTGCGCGTCATCATTGCGCCTTTAACTCTTGCCATTTCTCAATATCCTCCTGTGCTTATTTGTAAGGGATCATCTTCTTGACGGCAGCCAC
>JAZNZG010000222.1:0-2137 GCA_045594825.1 Faecousia sp.
CTGACCACCCTGGATCTGTCCAATAACCCCAATCTGAAGGATCTGGGCGTGGACAATAACGAAAACCTCACCACCCTGACCCTGGCAGCAGGTACTTCTCTGCGTCATATCGATTATAGCCACACCGGCCTGACTTTCGACCATACCCAGCATCCCGATCTGGAGGTCCTGCGTTGCTCCGGCATGGGCATCAGTGCCATCGACTTCTCCGCCAATACCGCCCTGCGGGAGCTGAGCCTCAACGAAAACCAGCTCACATCCGTTGATGTTTCCATGCTGCCCTATTTGGAAGTGCTGGATATTTGCTCTAATGCCATTACTTCCCTGGATCTGTCCGGCAACGGCGATCTGCGGCAGCTCTACATCGGTCAGAACTGCATGAACCAGCTGGATCTGTCCGCCCTTGCCGCTTTGCAAGAGGTACATGTGGAGAATCAGTTCGTCCAAAAGAGCATTAGCTGGCTCAAGGTCAACGACAGCTACCAGGTGGATATGCACCAGTTCGTGGACGATGTGACCAAGATCCTCCGGGTGGATGGTACGGACAGCTTTGACGCCTCCACCGGTATCGCCATTTACGGCGGTGAGCCTGAGGAAGTGACCTATGCTTACGACACCGGCTGGAACGGCACCGAGCTGCCTGTGGTGGTAAATCCCAACTGTTACCACAACTGGATCCGTATCGACTGCACGAGCAGAAACTGCAACTGGTGCGGCATTGTGGAGACCGGCGACTTCCATAACTGGCAGCCGGCTACCTGTTACAGCCTGGAGACCTGCGTGGAGTGTGGCCTGACCCAGGGCACTTATGAGCCCCACCACTACACCCAGTGGGTCACCACCACCGCTCCCACCACCGCTTCCGACGGTGAGCGGACAAGAAGCTGTGACGGGTGCGGCATCGTGGAGACCCAGACCATTGCCCAGCTGGCCGACGACGGCTCTGTTGCCATGGACAATGTCACCGAGGCGGATACCAACGACCTGGGTGCTACTGCCGAAGTATCCTACGCAGCCGTTTCTGACGGCGAAGCTGCCGGCGAATATGTCAGTGTGGCACTGACCGCCCGGCAGATGGAGGAAATGGACATCGACTTCACCGACCTGGAAACCGTGGAGGAGTCCGTCAACTTCATTATCTCCGGCCTGGATCAGAGCTTCAGTGACGCCGGTAAGGTGTATCTGGACATTGACCTCATTAAGCAGGTAGGTACCAATGCCCCCGCGTCCGTCACCGAGACCAACGAGCCTGTTTCCGTCACCGTCACCGTGCCTCTGGAGCTGCAGAGAAGCACCATGCTCTTCTACATCATCCGCATCCACGACGGCGTGGCTACCACCATAAATCCCGTTTATGACGCAGCCACCGGCACCCTGACCTTCGAAACCGACTGCTTCTCCCTGTACACCATTTTGTGGCTGGATGGAGAAGAAAACGTCGAGGCACCTCCCGTACTTGTGGACTCCGGCACCTGCGGCGACAATGTGACCTGGAGCCTTACCGAAGACGGCGTGCTGACCATCTCCGGCGAAGGCACTATGTACGGCTACGACTGGAACACCACCCCCTGGTATTCCTACCGGGATTCCATTGTCTGCGTAGTGCTGGAGGAGGGCGTTACCTCCATTGGCGATTTTGCTTTCTACAAATACAAGGCCCTTGCCTCTGTGACCCTGCCTGAGGGTCTTGTGTCCATTGGCCAGCATGCTTTCTGCCAGTGCGTGAACCTTTCTGCCGTCACTTTCCCGGAGAGCTTGCAGAGCATTGGCCAGATGGCCTTCTACGGCTGCTCCGGCCTGCAGGAAGTGCATATCCCCGCAAATATCAACAATATTGACCGTCTGGCCTTCGGCTGGACATCATCCCTGTCCCAGTTCACCGTGGCAGAAGAGAACACCTGTTACTGCACAGTAGACAATGTGCTCTTCAGCAAGGATATGACCGTCCTGTACCGGTGTGACCCCGCCTTCAGCGGCGTGTTTGAGATCCCCCAGAGCGTCACCACCGTGGAAGAAAGGGCCTTTGCCGACTGCACCGGCATTACCGGCCTGGTGATCCCGGGCAGCGTGACCTGTATGGGCGAAATGGCTTGCAACGGCTGTATCAGCCTGACGGAGGTCAGCATCCCCGCCTCCG
>JAZNZG010000223.1:0-3559 GCA_045594825.1 Faecousia sp.
CAAGACCAACATCATCCACTGCCCCATCGGCAAGGTCTCCTTCGGCGCTGAGAAGCTGCAGGAGAACATGGACACTCTGGTCAAGGCTGTTGTGAAGGCTAAGCCCGCAGCTGCCAAGGGTCAGTATATCCGTTCCTGCACTGTGGCCTCCACCATGGGCCCCGGCGTCAAGGTCAACACCACCAAGTATGGTAACTAATAAAATTTGCCCGGAAGCATTTGCTTCCGGGCGGTTTTATTATGCAGGTAAATTCGATACGAACCAATATCCAAAAGGAGATTCCCCTTCTGCAGGCCGCAGCGTCACAGCCATTTGGATGCCCAAATCGCTTTCGTAACGCAGTTTCACTGTTCCATCAGGCATCCAATAACCGTCAAGCATATCATGGAAACCCCAGTTGGTGCCACCAGTAGCGATATAATAAGCATCGTAATCCTCAAGATAAACGAAGGCATCTAATCCAACGCCTTGGATCTCATCCAGTCCATAGCCGGTATAGAGCTTCAGCATTGCATCCATATCTTCCCGCTTTGTGCGGCATATATCAAGCTCCATTATAACATCCAAGGCTTTTAGCTTTTTTCGCTCTGTCTTGGAAATGTTCTGTGATTCTTTGTTAATGCCGTTTAAGAATACATCAAACAAATTGATTTCTTCCGGAGAACGATACTCAGGTACCAGGAAGCAATTGGCAAATACAACAGGGCTCTCGTCATCCTCAGGATGGAACAGTTCAATGAACGGTGCCAGTTCCTGCTGGGTCAGCTTAACTGGTTTTAGGGATTCTGTGGGTGCCTCGGTTTCGACCAGTTCAGGCTCACTGCTCTCCGGTGCCGGTACATCAACTGCTACGTTTTCAGTTACTTCCACCGTCTCAGGCTCCGGCGGAGTCTGTGCCTGTTGGGGTGAACAGCCCGTAAGAAGCAGCAACAACGCAAGAAAAATTGCTATTTTTTTCATTTCAACATACACCTCCCAATCAAATGCGATCGTCTAATATTCAATATAAACCTATACCCTTTATAGCACACAGTTTTTTCCATGTCAAGAGCTACAAAATCAGCCAAAAAAAATGCAAAAAAGAACATTTTTATGAAGATATCTATTGACAAATGTACAAAAGTACTATATAATACACGAGTTGCCAAAGACAGCAGGTGCGAAAGCGTAAGTCCTGCCGAGGTGCGCTGATATTATAATTTCTGCGTGTCTTTCTGTCTGTTGGCAGGAAGACATTTATTTTTTTCGGAGGTGAAACACACATGCCCAACGCAAAGGTTCTTGAGAGCAAGAAGGCAGTTGTTGAGGCCCTCACCGGTAAGATCAAGGAAGCTACTTCCGTGGTTTTCGTTGACTACAAGGGTATCACTGTCGCTCAGGACGCTGAACTGCGTAACCAGTTCCGTGAAGCCGGCGTGGAATACTCCGTTGTTAAGAACACCCTGACTCGTTTCGCAACCAAGGAAGTTGGCTACGATTTCGATGAGGTTCTCAACGGCACTACCGCTATGGCAAGCACCACCGGCGATCCCATCGCTCCCGCTCGTATCGTATGCGAGTTCGCTAAGAAGAACAAGCTGAAGACCCTGTCCATTAAGCGCGGCGTCGTGGAAGGCTCTGTCCTGTCCGCTGCCGAGCTCAACGGCTTCGGTGAACTGCCCAGCAAGAACGCCCTGGTCGCATCCGTCCTGGGTACCTTCCTGGCTCCTATCTCCAGCCTGGCTTTCGTTCTGGACCAGATCCGGATCGAGAAGGAAGGCGGTGCTCCCGCAGCAGAAGCTGCAGAAGCTTAATCTATTCGTAAAACAACAACAATTTCTAACACTTAACTATTAGGAGGATTTTTAAAATGGCTAGTGAAAAGATTACTGCTCTGGTCGAGCAGGTTAAGGAACTGACTGTTCTGGAACTGTCCGAACTGGTTCACACTCTGGAAGATGTTTTCGGCGTTTCCGCCGCTGCTGCTGCTGTTGCTGCTCCCGCTGCTGCCGCTGTCGAAGTTGAAGAGAAGACTGAGTTCGACGTCATTCTGAAGTCTGCCGGTGCTTCCAAGCTGAACGTCATCAAGGTCGTCCGTGCCGCTACCGGCCTGGGCCTGAAGGACGCTAAGGATCTGGTTGACAACGCTCCCAAGACCCTGAAGGAAGCTATCTCCAAGGAAGACGCAGAGAAGCTGGTCGCCGAGCTGAAGGAAGCCGGTGCAGAGGCCGAGATGAAGTAATTTTACTTCTATGCACAAATTACAGCCGCTGTTTGCAGCGGCTGTTTTTGTTTGCAAAAATTTCATTAAAATCATAAATTTCTGTTTTACAAATAGGTTCTATTGTATTATAATAGGCAGGTAGAAAATACACCCTCGTATTCCTGCAAATCTTTCTGTGATTGGAAGTGTTCTTTATGGGCCGAATGTTAGGTACTGTTTCTATGGGTGTTCGTGCTCCCATTATTCGGCAGGGTGATGATCTGGTCCAGATCGTTACCGATTCTGTTTGCGACGCTATTAAATATGACGGTTTGGCTCCCAGAGATCGGGATGTGGTTGCTATGACGGAAGCCATTGTTGCCCGTTCCCAGGGCAACTACGCCAGTGTTGACGATATCGCCTGCGATATTCGCAACAAGTTTGGCGGTGATACTGTTGGTGTCATCTTCCCCATTCTCAGCCGTAACCGTTTCGCTATTTGCCTGCGTGGCATCGCCAAGGGGTGCAAGAAGGTAGTTCTGATGCTCAGCTATCCTGCTGACGAAGTTGGCAACCATCTTATCGACTGGGATATGATGGACAAGCACGGTGTTGACCCCTATAAGGATGTTTTGTCCGAAGATCGCTACCGCGAGCTGTTTGGCTATGTAAAGCATCCCTTTACCGGTGTGGACTATGTGGAGTACTACTCCGATCTGATCCGCGGCTGCGGTGCTGATGTGGAAGTCGTCTTCGCCAACGATCCCCGTGCTATTTTGAAGTACACCAAAAATGTCCTTAACTGCGACATTCATACCCGTGAACGCACCAAGCGGCTTTTGAAGGCTGCCGGTGTGGAACGCATCTACGGCCTGGACGAGATCATGACTGCCCCCGTTAACGGCAGTGGCTACAACGCCCGATATGGCCTGCTGGGCTCCAACAAGGCTACTGAGGATTCTGTCAAGCTGTTCCCCCGGGAATGCCAGGACCTGGTGGAAGGCATCCAGGCCAAGCTTTTGGAGATCACCGGCAAACACATTGAAGTCATGGTTTACGGTGACGGTGCTTTCAAGGATCCCGTCGGCAAGATTTGGGAGCTGGCTGACCCCGTGGTCTCCCCTGCTTATACCGCGGGTTTGGAGGGAACTCCCAATGAGCTGAAGCTTAAGTACCTGGCTGACAACGATTTTGCAGACCTGTCCGGTGAAGCCCTGCGGGATGCCATTAAGAACAAGATCCAGCAAAAAGACGGCTCCAGCCTGGTTGGCAATATGGCTGCCCAGGGTACCACTCCCCGCCGCCTCACCGACGTGATCGGTTCCCTGTGTGACCTGACCTCCGGCTCCGGCGACAAGGGTACCCCCATCGTTTAT
>JAZNZG010000224.1:0-1631 GCA_045594825.1 Faecousia sp.
CGAAGCTGACACCTATCTGTTTGGCTGCAAACATCATCACCAGGCTGAGATTGGGCAGCCGGTCCACAGACTTTCCGGCAAACCGGTTCATCACGCGTTCATAGCTGTTCATAAACATCCCTCCCAATTTCTGTCATTTTACCACATCCCACCCGCTGTGGCAACCGGTGTTTCCCTTTTGTACAGATTGTCAAAAAAGGATGTTCTCTTTTTTTAAGGACATGTCACAACCGGTGCGTTTTGTCGCTTGTCAGCGGTCCGGGCATGTCATTATAATTAAATCGTATATATTATAATAAGGAGTACTATGTATGGCACAATTCGTAACTTTAAAAGCTGAGGGTCTCAATGCTCTGCGGGACATGAACCCCCGTTTGGTTTCCTACAATGTGGAAATGACCGAGGTCACCGGCGGCACCTTCTGGAAGGCTTACACCCCCGCTCAGATCGCCGGCACAGAGGAATTTCCTCCCATCTCCGGTTTGCATGAAATGGGCGGTCTGATGCAGTGGTACGATCCCATCCGTTCCACCGATCCCCGGCTCATCAAGCTGGCTAAAGAGCTGGGACCCGTATGGTGCCGTGTCTCCGGTACCTGGGCCACCAAGACCTATTACGATTTTGAAGGCACCGGCGTTACGCCCGAGGGTTATCAGAACCGCATGACCCGGGATCAGTGGGTCAACCTCATCAATTTCGTGGAGGCTGTGGGTGCAAAGTTGCTGATCTCCGTTGCCAACTGTGCCGGTCTGCATACTGCCGAAGAACCCTGGAATCCCAGCCAGGCAGAAAAGATCTTTGCCCTGTCCCGGGAGCTGGGTCATCCCATTGACGCCGTGGAGTTCACCAACGAGCCCAATATGTTCGAGATCACCGGCTTCCCCGCAGGCTATAAGGTAGAGCATTTCATCCGCGACCAGAACCTGTTCCATGCATGGGTCAAGGAAAATTATCCCGATTGCATTTTAGTGGGTCCCTGCACCGTGGATACCATGCAGATGGGTCCCGGCACTCCTGAGGGTCTGAGTTCTGCCGGCATTGGTGCCGCGTTCGGCACCTCCTGCTCCACCGACGATCTGCTTACCGGCTGCCAGATCATGCCCGAAGTCTTCAGTTACCATTATTATAACGGTATTTCCGAGCGTTTGGCCGCTGTTATGCCCACTGCCCACTGGCTGCCCGAGCAGGCAACCACAGAGCCGTATCTTGCCATGGCCGGTCTTGCCGCAAAGGGTGCTGTTCCCTACCGGGACAAGTATACTCCCGGTGCCCAGATGTGGGTCACCGAATCCGGCGATGCCGGCGGCGGTGGTGATACCTGGGCCTCCACCTATCTGGATGTGCTGCGTACCCTCAACGAACTGGGTGAATTCTCCACCATCACCGACGGTGTGATCTTCCACAACACCCTGGCCTCCTCCGATTACGGTTTCCTGGATCATCACGATTATATGCCCCGCCCCAACTACTTCGCAGTTTTGCTGTGGAATCGGCTCATGGGCAAGACCTGCTACGATTCCGGTGAGGCCATCCGGGAAGGTGCCCATGTCTATGCCCACTCCCGTAAGGACGGCAAGGACGGTTATGTGTACCTGGTCATCAATAACTCCGCCGAAGATACCACCATCCAG
>JAZNZG010000225.1:0-10934 GCA_045594825.1 Faecousia sp.
ATGGACTCCATCCCCACCTTTATTGCCAATAAACAGGACCACAGAAAGATTACCTACAAAACCCCACTGCTACAACCCATCCTGCAGGTCACCTACGGCTGTATCGTCTACCAGGAGCAGGTCATTGAGATATTCCGCTCCCTTGGCGGCTATACCATGGGTCAGGCCGACAATATTCGCCGTGCCATCTCCAAAAAGAAAATGAAGGTCATTGAGGAGGAACGAAAGGTCTTTGTCTACGGCGATAAGGAGCAGGGGATCCCCGGTGCTGTGGCAAAGGGTGTCAGTGAAGCTGCGGCCCAATCCATTTACGATGAGATCGTAGACTTTGCCAACTATGCCTTTAACAAGGCACACGCGGTCTGCTATGCAGTTGTTTCCTATCAGACGGCATATTTAAAGTGCCACTATCCCCAGGAGTATATGGCGGCACTGATGACTTCTGTGCTGGATTCTGCCACTAAGATTTCCGGTTATATTGCTGAGTGTAAGGAACTGGGGATACCGGTCCTGCCTCCGGATGTGAACCACTCCTTTGACCATTTTACTGTGGAAGACAAGGCCATTCGCTTTGGTTTGGGTGCCGTTAAAAATGTTGGACGCGGACTGATCCGCTCTATGGCAGCCCACCGTACGGAAGGCGGCCCATTCCGGAGCCTGGAGGATTTTATCCAGCGAATGGGCGAAGGCGAGCTGAACAAGCGTGCTGTGGAAAACTTTATCAAGTGCGGAGCCATGGACTGCTTTGGTTATCACCGAAGTGAACTGCTGGCGGTGTATGACACCATGATGGACAGCATCGCATCCTCCAGAAAGAAAAATTTGGAAGGTCAGATGGGTTTGTTTGCCATGTTGCAGGATGAAGACCAGGCTGCGGCCATTCCCATCCCCAAGCTGCCGGAAATGAAGAAGGCAGACTTGATGGCCATGGAAAAGGAAACCACCGGAATCTACCTGTCCGGCCATCCCATGGATGATTACCGTGCTTATTTGAAGAACACCCATGTGGTTTCCATGGGCAGGCTGCTGGACGAGGAAAGCACCTATGAGGATGACCAGATCATTTCCGTAGCAGGCATTGTCCAGTCGGTAAAAATGAAGACCACCCGCAATAATTCCATGATGGCCTATGTGACCGTGGAAGATGATACTGCGACATTGGAAATGCTTGCATTTTCCAATGTGCTGAATCAGTACAGCACGCTCCTGCGGGAAAATCAGCCTGTGGTTGTTACCGGACGGCTGTCTCTGCGGGACGATAAGGAGCCTCAGATCGTGATAAACCGGGTGCGGCACATATCCGATTTCGCCGCCCAGGCTCAGGAGGAACCTGTTCCGGCTCCGGCAGCGGGCAAGACCTTGTATCTGCGTCTGCCCAGCCAGGATGACCCGGTGTTCCGCAAGGTGCGGGCGATCCTTAATATGTTCCCCGGCAGCGGGAAGACCGTGGTATACTTTGCCGATACCAAGTGCCGTGCCGGAACAAGCTGTGCTTTGGATGAGCGGATGCTGGCAGAACTGGAATCGGTACTGGGAAAAGAGAATGTAGTGGTAAAATAAACGGAATTTTCTTTCCTTTTCCCAACTGTTGTGATATAATTAACCATTGGAAAACATTTACCCGATCCGGAAGGACCGGCAAACCGGACAGATATAAAGAGGTTAAAGTGTATGAAAAAAGTTCTGATTTTAGAGGACGAAGTTAATATTCGCAGCTTTGTTGTTATCAACCTGAAGCGCGCCGGATATGATGCCATTGAGGCAGGTACCGGTCAGGAGGCTTTGGATAAAATTCGTGAGAATCCGGACATCGGTGTGGCCATTTTGGATATCATGCTGCCGGACATCGACGGCTTTGAAGTTTGCCGCCGCATTCGTGCCACCAGCAAACAGATCGGCATTATCATGCTCACTGCCCGCACCCAGGAGATGGACAAGGTCACAGGATTGATGACCGGTGCGGACGACTATGTTACCAAGCCCTTTTCTCCCGCTGAGCTCACCGCCCGTATCGACGCACTGTACCGCCGTATCGGCGGCGACAGCAGAGCCGACAGCGAGCTGCTGACCCAGGGCCCGTTCCTGATGAATACCCGCAACCACACCCTGGAAAAGGCCGGTAACCGCATCCGTCTGACCCAGGTGGAGTATTCTATTTTGAAGCTGTTTATGCAGAAACCCGGAAGAGCACTGTCCCGTGAGGACATTCTGTCCGCTGTTTGGGGCAAGGACTATGAAGGCGAACTGAAGATCGTGGATGTGAATATCCGCCGTCTGCGTATCAAGATCGAGGATGATACCGCCAATCCCACCTACATCACTACCGTATGGGGCTTTGGCTATAAATGGGGTGCATGATCCCCAAATGGTTTTATGAAAGGAGGAGTTTCCTTGCGAAAGATCAAAGGTCTTCGCCGCCGCTGGCTCATCAATACAGTTGGCTTTATCTGTGCATTGGGGCTTGTGTGCGTTCTGCTGGTGACAGCGGGCTTCTCCTTTTATTTTTATTCCTCAATGGAGTCTGATCTGCGTTACCGGGTGGAAACCACTACGGAATTTCTATCCGCCAATCAAAACCGGGCGTATGATGAATTCTACCAATCCTGCATCACATATGCCCAATCTTTTTCAGAACGCAGTGAGCTTGAACTGCAGTTTGCGGATCCTCAGGGCAAGATCATAGCGTCCTCCAATCCAAAATGGGAAGGCTGCACTGCGGACGCTGCCGATATTGCAGAAGCGGTCAGTACCTGCCAAACGCAATCCTTTACCGGCCGGGATATTCTGTCCGGGAAGCGGATCCTGGCGGTAGCAGGTCCCATGATCTATGACGGGGCAGTAATTGGTGTTCTGCGTTATGTTACGCCGACGATCACCATGGACCGTCAGATCGCACTGACTGCCTGTATTGCCTTTGCCGCACTGCTGATCATTATTGCAGGCGTGCTTTTCAGCAGCAACTACTATATCCACTCCATTCTTGTGCCTCTGCATCAGATCATTGAAAGGGCAAAGATGATCACCTCCGGCAGTTATGGCATCCAAATACAGACCGACTATGACGACGAGATCGGTGAACTGGCTCAAACCATCAACGAGATGTCCATGCAGATCAACCGGAACGAGAAGGCTCAGACGGAGTTTATTTCCTCCTTGTCCCATGAGCTTCGCACACCGCTGACAGCCATCACTGGCTGGAGCGAGACGCTGCTCAGCAGCGAGGACCTGGACGAGGGTACCCGCAGAGGCGTGAAGGTGATCTTGAGTGAGGGCAGACGGCTGACAGAAATGGTTGTAGAGCTGCTGGACTTTACAAAAATACAGGATGGCCGTATGACGCTGAACATGGAGCCTACGGACATCCGCAGTGAATTTGAGGATACGGTCTTTATGTACGGCAGCCGGCTGGCACAGGAAGGCATCCGTATCAATTATTTGGAAAATGACGATGAGATCCCGGAAATATCCTGCGACCCCAAGCGGCTGCGTCAGGTATTTCTGAATATATTGGACAATGCTGCCAAGCATGGCGGCGAGGGCAAGGTGATCGATGCATCTTTGTCCTGGGAAGAGGACTTTGTGATCGCCCGGATCAGAGATTATGGCCCCGGCATTCCTGAGGATGAATTGTCCCTTGTTAAAAATAAATTTTATAAAGGCAGCTCCAAGGCCAGAGGCTCCGGCATCGGTTTGGCGGTCTGTGAAGAGATCGTACAGATGCATGGCGGTACTTTGACGCTGGAAAATGCCGATGGCGGCGGTACCCTTGTAACTGTGGAACTGCCGGCATAACGAAAGGACTCTTATGGCAAATAAAGAAAAATTCAAAACCACCATTGGCGGACAGGCTCTCATTGAAGGCATTATGATGCGTGGACCGGAGCTGGATGCCATCGTGGTACGGGGTAAGGACGGCATTACCGTCGAGACCACGCCCCGCAAGATGCATCCCAAGGATTCTCCTTTATCCTGGCCGCTGATCCGCGGTGCCGTCAATTTCTTTGATGCCCAGGTAGTGGGCGTGAAGGCACTGATGCGTTCAGCAGACCTGTCTCCCGAGGAGTACCAGGAGGAACCCTCCAAGCTGGACCTGTGGCTGAAGAAAAAGCTAGGCAGCGGAAAATTTCAGAAAGCCATCGTTGTAATCGCCGTGGCATTGGGGCTTTGCATGTCCATTGGCCTGTTTTTCCTGCTGCCTATGATCATCGGCAGCTTCTTCGACGGCATCGTGAAAAGCAATCTGCTGCGGCACCTGATCGAGGGCGTTATTCGTATCGCTTTGTTTGTAGGCTATATTCTGCTGGTTTCCCGTATGGGAGAAATGAAACGGGTGTTTTCCTACCATGGAGCAGAGCATAAGACCATCCGCTGCTATGAAGCCGGGCTGCCCCTGACAGTTGAAAATGTACGGCAGCAGACCAGAATGCACCCCCGCTGCGGCACAAGCTTCTTGCTGGTGGTGATGATATTGTCCATCCTGCTGTTCTCCGTGGCATCTTCTGTGCTGCTGGCAATCGTGCCCAACATGGAGGTCGCTCTTGGCCCGGTGCTATATAAGGTCGTAATGATCCTGTTCAAGCTCCTGCTGCTGCCGTTGGTGGTGGCTGTCAGCTATGAGATCAACCGCCTCATTGGCCGCCATGACAATGCCTTTACCCGGATCATGACTGCTCCCGGTATGTGGTTCCAGAACTTTACCACCAATGAACCGGACGACTCCATGATCGAAGTAGGTATTGCATCGCTGCAGGCAGTGCTGCCCAAGGAAGAGGGGGCTGACCTTTGGTGAAAACCTACTCGGACCTGTATTTGGAAGCCCGTCGGATCCTGATGAAACAGGAGGATAACCAAACTGCCAGCTTACTTGCACGAAATCTGCTGTGCCATGTTACGGGAAAGACACAGGAAGAAGTCATCGCCCAGCGGGATATGTACGCCGGTGATGAAATCCGGTGTGCTATGGAACTGGCGGTAGGCCGCGTACTGGCAGGTGAGCCCCTTGCCTATGTGCTGGGGCAGTGGGATTTCTACGGCATGACGCTCCATGTGGACAAAAATGTACTCATTCCCCGGGACGACACTTGTGCGGTAACGGCACTTGCCATACGGCAGGGACTTTTTTTGGGTAACAATCCCCGGGTTTTGGATCTTTGTACCGGTACGGGCTGTATCGGTTTGGCAATTGCGAATCGTGTGAAAGACGCCAAAGTCACACTGGCGGATGTGTCCAGGGAAGCTTTGGCCGTAGCAAAACGAAACATCACATCTCAGAAGCTCTCCGGCCGCGTAGCCTGTATGCAGGTGGATGCTTTAAAGGAGCCGGCAGCATTTTTGGGGAAATTTGATATGATCGTCTCCAATCCTCCTTACATCACCACCCGGGAGATGGAGGAGCTGCCGGACAGTGTGAAGAATTTTGAACCGCACCTGGCACTTCACGGAGGTATGGACGGACTGAAGTTCTACCGTGCCATTGCGGAGAACTTCCGCACTGCATTGAAACCCGGCGGTTACATGTGCTTTGAATTTGGCATGGGCCAGGGCGACGATGTGTGCGAAATTTTGGAAATGAACGGGTATACCATTCTGGAACGCTCCAGAGATTATAACGACAGAGAACGGGCTGTGATCGCCCGGTATGACAGGAAGGAAGATTAGAATGGCAACGAAAAAGACCGCTTATGAAGCTCCCACCCCCGCATCTGACAAGAAGAAAGCACTGCAGACCGCTCTGAACCAACTGGAAAAGAACTTCGGCAAGGGTACTGTTATGCGTTTGGGCGACCGTCCCGAAATGAATGTGGAAGCCATCCCCACCGGCTCCTTGGCATTGGACGCAGCATTGGGTATCGGCGGTGTTCCCAAGGGCCGTATCATTGAGATCTACGGACCCGAGTCCTCCGGTAAGACCACTCTGGCTCTGCACATCCTGGCAGAGGCACAGAAGATGGGCGGCGAGGTTGCCTTCGTGGATGCTGAGCATGCTCTGGATCCGGTGTACGCATCCGCTTTGGGCGTAGATACCGACAATATGCTGGTCTCTCAGCCGGACACCGGTGAGCAGGCACTGGAAATCACAGATGCCCTGGTTCGCTCCGGTGCTGTGGATGCTGTTGTTGTGGACTCCGTTGCCGCACTGGTTCCCAAGCAGGAGATCGAGGGCGAAATGGGCGACACCTTCGTGGGATTACAGGCAAGACTGATGTCCCAGGCTCTGCGTAAGCTGGCAGGCACCATTTCCAAGACCAACTGCGTTGTTATTTTCATCAATCAGCTGCGTATGAAGATCGGTGTGATGTACGGCAACCCCGAAACCACCACAGGTGGCAACGCTTTGAAATTCTATTCCTCTGTCCGCCTGGATGTCCGTCGTGTGGAATCCATTAAGGATGGCGGCAATGTGGTGGGCAACAAGACCCGTGTTAAGGTGGTTAAAAACAAGGTTGCACCTCCTTTCCGTGAGGCATACTTTGATATTATGTACGGCGAAGGTATCAGCAAGTGGGGCGAGCTGGTAGATCTGGCTGTCCAGATGGATGTGATCCAAAAGTCCGGCAGCTGGTTCTCCATGGGCGAGGAACGCATTGGACAGGGTAAGGACAGCGTAAAGGCTTTCCTGCAGAACAACCCGGACATCGCCGAAAAGGTGGAAGCACAGGTCCGCGAAAACCTGCTGAATATGACCGGTGTCACCAAGACACCTGCAAAGGCCGCTCAGAGACCGATTGCAGTGTCTGCAGATGACTTTGATGATGAGGATTGAGTCTGTGACCTCCCGGCCCGACAGGGCTGGGAGGTACACCGTGCGTTTTGAGGACGGGACCTCCTTGCGGCTCTATCGGCAAACGGTGGAGGATTTTTGCCTGTATACGGGCAAGGAATTGACTGACGAGGAGCTGGGCAGACTGCATGCGTCCGCGGGGCAGATGTCTGCGAAAATGCGGGCGGTACGGATCGTATCTGCCAGCAGCGTTTCAAAAAACGACCTGGAGCAGCGGCTAATTCGTAAGGGTGAAGACCCCGAGCAGGCGAAAGAAGCCGTGGCCTGGATGGCAGAGATGGACCTGCTTGACGACAGAAAGACTGCGTGGCAGGTAGTCCAAAGCTGCATCCGCAAGGGTTACGGTATCGGCCGTGCCAAGCAGGCACTTTATGAAAAACGCATCCCCAAGGAGTACTGGCAGGAAGCATTGGAAAACTATCCCGATCAAACGGAAGCCATCGTCGCTTTTCTGCGTTCCCGGTTGGGAGAAAATTACGATAAAAAAGACCTGCAGCGTGCCATGGATGCCCTGATACGCAGAGGTCATACATATAGTGAGATTCGCCGGGGATTGCAGCAGCTTTCCCTGGAAGATGAATTTCCGGAGGAATTCTAATGGCAAATATCGGATTCATTTCCCTGGGCTGTGCTAAAAATCAGGTGGATTGTGAACGGATGATGTACCGTGTCCAGGATGCCGGTCACACCGTACAGGCCGATGTTGTGGGCAGTGATGTTGTGGTGATCAATACCTGTGGCTTCATTGACTCCGCAAAATCGGAGGCCATCGATTTTATTTTGCAGATGGCCCAGTTGAAAGAGCAGGGCATGGTGGGCAAGATCCTTGTTACCGGCTGTCTGTCTCAACGGTATCAGCAGCATATCCTGGAAGAGCTGCCCGAGGTGGACGGCGTTTTGGGGACCGGCAGCTATACAGAAGTTGTTGCTGCGATCGACAGCCTTTTGCAGGATGAGCAGGTGTCTGATTTTGGCTCTATCGACGCACCGGAGGAGGAGACGGGCCGTATCCTGACCACCCCGGAGCACTATGCTTTCATTAAGATCGCTGAGGGCTGTGACAACCGTTGCAGCTACTGTATCATCCCTTATCTGCGGGGTAAATTCCGCAGCCGGCAGATGGATGATGTGTTGTACGAGGCTCGGCTGCTTGCAGCAAACGGCGTAAAAGAACTGATCGTTGTTGCCCAGGATACCAGCCGTTACGGTACCGACCTGCCCGGCCATAAGCGGTTGCTGCCGGAGCTTCTACGGGAGCTTTGCAGGATAGACGGCTTCAAATGGATTCGTGTCCATTATGTCTATCCTGATGAAGTGGACGACGAACTGATCCGTGTAATGGCAGAAGAGCCTAAGATCGTTAAGTACCTGGATATTCCCATTCAGCATTGTAACAATAAGATTCTGCAGCTGATGAACCGCCGTGGTGACGGCGACTTCCTGCGTGATCTGTTCCGGAAGCTTCGGGAGCGTATTCCCGGCATCGTCCTTCGTACCAGCGTCATTACCGGCCTGCCCGGAGAGGGAGAAGAGGAGTTCAGTGAGCTGTGCGAATTTTTGAAGGAGCAGCGTCTGGAGCGTGTGGGTGCGTTCCCGTTCTCTCCCGAAGAGGGAACACCTGCTGCACTGATGGAATTTCCCGACAGCGAAGTTGCACAGGAGCGGGCACAGATGGTGGAATCTATCCAGTCCCGGATCATGGACGATTACAATGAATCCATGCTGGGCAAGGCGGTAGAGGTGCTTGTGGACGGCTACGATCCGGAGTATGAGCAGTTTTACGGGCGTACATACGCTGACTCCCCGGAAATTGATGGCCGGGTCTGGATCGCGGCTGACGAGCCCTTGGCAGAAGGTGCTTTTGTGCAGGTAAGTATTGACGGAATCATTGACGGAGATCTTTCCGGATACCTTTTGGAGGAATAACTATGACATTGGCAAGTAAGATCACACTGATTCGTGTGGCATTTATCCCGGTGTATATGGCACTGATGTACCTGTCCGGAGGCGTAGCCGGCCTGTGGATGTGGCTTGCTCTTGCGGTTTTCATTATTGCAAGCCTGACGGACTATGTGGACGGACAGGTCGCAAGAAAATGCAACCAGGTCACGGACTTTGGCAAATTCCTGGATCCTTTGGCAGATAAGCTGCTGACCATTGCCGCAATGGTCATGTTCTGCCAGTGGGGCAAGATGCCTGCCTGGGCGTTGATGATCGTGCTGACCCGTGAATTTGCAGTTACCGGCTTGCGGCTTGTTGCAGTTGGCAAGGGTAAGGTGATTGCGGCCGGCTGGAGCGGCAAGGTCAAGACTGCCAGCACCATGGTTGGTCTGTGTGTTTGGATGGCTTTTCCTGCCGTATCGGTACTGGGCTGGATCATCACCGCTGTGATCGTGATAACTACCGTTTACTCCGGTGTTGAGTACTTCATCCAAAATTGGAAGTGTCTTTGGGAAGACTGATAAGAATATAATGACAGCCCCATCGGAATACCGATGGGGCTGCTTGTTATTTTACCATATCAACAATAATTTTTACACATTCTTCGATCCCAAGGGTGCCGCTGTTGAGACATATATCATAGTTCTGTGCCTGACCCCAATCTCTGCCGGTATAGTGCTGGTAATTCAGGCGGCGGCGTTTATCCTTTTCCTGCAGACGGGTCTCAGGACTCTTTTCCGATTCACCGTACAGCCGCACGATCCGGTCTGCCCGGTAATCCATATCTGCGTGGATATACACATGTAGGCTGTCTTGACGGTCCTTCAAAATGTAATCGGCATTTCTGCCAACGATCACGCAAGGACCTTTGTCTGCAATCTGCAGGATCACGCTGCACTGAATGTTCCACAAAAAGTCAGCGGTTGACAAGCCGTTCATTACACCGGGAACGCCTTGGGGAGCAAAGGCATAGGCGAACATGCTTTTGCTGGGAGCATGCTCTCCGTGTTCCTCCACAAACTGGGGAGCAAAGCCGGACTCCAAAGCGATCTGGTCCACCAGTTCTTTGTCATAGAAGGGTATTCCCAGTTCTTCGGCTATTCTGCGGCCAATGGTACGGCCACCGCTACCAAACTCACGGCTGATGGTAATGATCTTCTTTTCCATACAAAACCCTCCTTTAAGATTATAAAATAATTATATCCTGCATAAGGAAAAAAGTCAAAGAAAAAGTCCCGCCATTGGCAGGACTTTTTCGTGCAGAAATCAAACGACCAGGAAGAACTTCAGGAGGAACAGTGCGGAAATGATATAAGTCAGCACGGAAACTTCCTTAAACTTGCCGGAGAAGACCTTGATCAGGGTGTAAGAGATCAGAGCCAGACCGATTGCATGGCCGATGGAGCCGGAAACAGGCATGCCAATGAGCATGATAGCAACGGGAACCAGCTGATCCATATCGGTGAAGTCGATGTTCCTCAGACCCTGGAGCATCAGCACGCCAACATAGATCAACGCGGCAGAAGTAGCTGCGGGGGGGATAATGGCAGCGATGGGTGCGATGAACATACATGCCAGGAACAGGACACCGGTGGTCAGAGCGGTAAGACCTGTACGGCCGCCGGCTTCAACGCCGGATGCGGATTCAACAAAGGTTGTAACGGTGGAGGTGCCGGTGCAGGCACCGACGACAGTACCAACGGCGTCAGACAGCAGTGCTTCACGCATGTTGGGCATATTGCCTTTTTCGTCCACCATGCCGGCACGGGATGCAGTACCAACCAGGGTGCCGATGGTGTCGAACATATCGATGATGCAGAAGGTAATAACGAGGGTAATAACAGTAAACCAGCCGATTTCCATCAGACCTGCGAAGTTGAACTTAAACAGGGTGGTTTCAGCCATATCAGCGAAGGGAGGCAGGAAGGAAGCGGTTGCCAGAGATACGAAAGGATTGGTACCCAGGAAGATTGCCTGACCGGCCCAGGAAATGACGGAAGCGATGAGCATACCGATCAGAACAGCACCCTTAACGCCCTTCTTTGCCAGGACGATAATAGCAAACAGACCGATGAACATGGTGACGACGGTCAGGATCATGGGGCCGTAGCCGCTGCCCATGGTGCCCTGTGCAACACTGGGAGTCAGTGCACCGAAGAAGTCACGCATTGCATAGAAAGGACCGCCGGTCTCAGAGTAGATACCTGCGTTG
>JAZNZG010000226.1:0-1792 GCA_045594825.1 Faecousia sp.
ATATCCCAGGGGGGATCGTCCATGTGGATCGCCATCTTGATGCCGGTCTCCTCACAGGTGGGCATCAAAGCTTCCAGGAAGTACTTCAGGTTGGCCCACAGCTTTTCGTGGTCCACGCCCTCGTAGGCCTTGAACAGCTCGTCCAGCTTTGCCATACGCTCGGGCTCCCAGCCGGGGAAGGACATATTGTACTTCTCGGTGAAGTCCAGGATATACTTGGCCATGGCGTTATAATCGTCCTGGATCATGCCCTTTTCATAGAACAGGGCAGTGGAACCGTCACCCACTTCGTGGAACAGGTTGGAACGGGTCCAGTCAAAAATGGGCATGAAGTTGTAGCAGATGACCTTGACACCGAACTTTGCCAGGTTACGCATGGTGGTCTTATAGTTTTCAATGTACTGATCCCGGGTGGGCAGACCGATCTTGATATCGTCGTGGACATTGACAGACTCCACCACATCCATATTGAAGCCGTACGGATCCAGCTGCTTCTTGACCTCAGCGATCTCTTCCACTTCCCAGATCTCGCCGGGCATCTTGTGGTGCAGTGCCCAAACGATGCTGGTGACACCGGGGATCTGCTTGATGTAGTTCAGGCTGATCTTGTCATTGCCCTCGCCATACCAACGGAAACCCATTTGCATAGGCATAAGAATTCCTCCATTATCATAAAATCCGATTTTCTGCATTTATGCAGATTTCTTGACCTTATACATTATAGCACAATACATTTCGGTATGACAGTCTGACTTTATTGAAAAAATACACAAAATTCACAATACAATTTTGGTATGGGGTGCGGACAAAAACGGATTTTTGTCCCATTTTGTCCCTGTGCTCTTGCTATTTTCCGGGCTTTGCACTATAATATCGCATATTGATCAAGTTCTTCGGAGGTTACCATGAAGAAAAAGCTTACCACACTGTCCGCCATTATCCTGGCGATCCTGCTGAGCTTGTTTGGCCTTTGGCAGAGCACGGAGGATGCTACGCCCCCGCAAGCTACCGATGCTGTTACCACGGCTCCCTCCGGAGAAGTCACGCAGCCGGTGCTGGACGAAGATGGCAGCTATACATCCAAAGAAGATGTTGCCCTGTATATCCACCTGTACGGCAGACTGCCCGGGAATTTTATCACCAAAACGCAGGCACGGAAGCTGGGTTGGGACAGCGGTTCCCTGGAACCCTATGCCCCCGGTAAGTGCATCGGCGGAGACAGGTTCGGCAACTATGAGGGTCTGCTGCCGAACGCCCCCGGACGCACCTGGACCGAATGCGACATCGACACTCTGGACAGCAGCAGCCGCGGTGCCAAACGGATCGTCTTTTCCAATGACGGATTGATCTACTATACGGACGATCACTATGAAAGCTTTACATTACTTTACGGAGAGAGTTGACTATGAAACATATTCTGATCGACGGCAGCAACATCAATACCGCCGCGGACTTCCACGAAGCGCTGTCTGCCGCCCTTTCCTTCCCGGCATGGTACGGCAAAAATCTGGATGCCCTGTATGACTGTCTTACGGAGCTGAGCGAGGACATCCATCTGCAGCTGGACAACTGGCACCATATCGAGACCCATCTGAAGGATTATTCCGGTAAGGCCGTGTATGTATTCCACTGTGCCCAGGATGACAATCCGCATTTGACCGTCACTCTGAAGCCGTAACGGAAGGAGCTGCTGCATTTTGGAGATCGCAGGACAGATCGTCGGCATCGTTGCCATGATCCTCAACATTCTGGCTGTGCAGTTTAAAAAGCCGAAGCACCTGTTTATCTGCAG
>JAZNZG010000227.1:0-12390 GCA_045594825.1 Faecousia sp.
GACTGTTTTTGCAACAGGAAAACGGAAGAATCTCCCTGACACACCATCTAATATGAAATTTACGAAAACAATTTAAGAATTTTAATAAATTTTGGTTGTCAATTCGCCGGAGATATTATAAAATAGGGGATGATAGAGAGGAGTGATGATACTTGTCCCAAGTCAAGTATAAGAGAATCCTGCTGAAGGTCAGCGGTGAGGCCCTTGCCGGCGAAGCCCACAGAGGTCTTGATTTCAACATCATCAACAAGCTGTGTGACTCCATCGTGGAGTGCGTGGGCATGGGCGTTCAAATCGGCCTGGTCATCGGTGCCGGTAACTTTTGGCGTGCCGTGAAGGACGGTGCCGATAAGATGCAACGCAGCCATGCCGATGCCATGGGTATGCTGGGCACGGTGATGAATGCCATCGCTGTGGCAGATGCGTTGGAAAAGCACGGCCTGGATGCAAGAGTCCTTAGTGCTGTGGAAATGAACAAGTTCACCGAGTACTTCACTCGTGACACTGCTGAACGGTATCTGGATGAGGGCAAGGTGGTCCTGTTTGCGGCCGGTACCGGCAATCCCTATTTTTCCACCGACACCGGTGCGGTGCTCCGTGGTGTAGAGATCGAAGCCGATGCGATCCTTATGGCCAAGAATGTGGATGCTATCTACTCCGCTGATCCTGCCAAGGATCCCAAAGCGGTCAAGTATACCCGCCTGACCTACGGCGAAGCCCTGGCAAAAAACCTGAAGGCTACGGACATAACCGCCATGGCTCTGGCTATGGACAACGACATGACCATGGTCTGCTTTGGCCTGGATGAAGAAAACAGCATTGTGCGAGTGGTCCGGGGAGAAGAGATCGGCACCACCGTTAAAAACAAGTTTTAAGGAGGACAATAATCATGGCTGTGGATTTTAAGGATTTTGAAAGAAGAATGGATAAGGCTCTGGAACATCTGGACGAAGAGTTCGGTGCTGTTCGTGCAGGCCGTGCCAACCCCAGAGTTCTGGACCGCATTACTGTTGAATACTATGGCAGCGAAACACCTCTGAACGGTGTAGCTACCATTTCCTCTCCCGATGCCCGCACCCTGGTGATCTCTCCTTGGGACACCAAGCTGCTGAAGGACATCCAAAAGGCCATCCAAATTTCCGAACTGGGCATCAACCCCCAGAACGACGGCCGAGTGATTCGTCTGGTATTCCCCCAACTGACCGAGGAACGCCGTAAGGAACTGGTTAAGCAGGTCAAGAAGTACGCGGAAGAGGCTAAGGTGGCCATGCGTAACATCCGCCGTGACGGCATGGACTATGTGAAGAAGCTGAAGAAGAATTCCGAGATCACTGAGGACGAGCAGAAGAAAGCAGAAAAGGACCTGCAGGATATTCTGGACAAGAATATCAAGAAGGTCGATACGGCACTGGCTGTAAAGGAAAAGGAATTGATGGCGATCTGATGATTTGTTGGGGGTGCTTGCACCCCCAATTCGTCATTATCGATTTTGACGAAGCGAGGACAACTATGGCTTTAACGGATAATAGCGGGAATAGTCTACCTGTACCCCAGCATATTGCTATTATAATGGACGGCAATGGCCGCTGGGCCAAGAAACGGGGTTTGCCCCGAACTGCCGGTCATGCTGCCGGTGCTGAGGCATTCCGCAGAACGGCAAATTACTGCCGTACCCTTGGGGTGAAATATTTAACAGTATACGCCTTCTCCACCGAAAACTGGAAGCGTTCTGAGGAGGAGATCAGCGGCATAATGCGTCTTTTGGGCAAGTACCTGGAGGAGGCGTTGCAGGATATGGAAAAGAATCACGTCCGTTTCAAATTTTTCGGTGACCTGGGCCGTCTTAGCCCTGCACTTCGCCGCCTTTGCCTGGATGCGGAGGAACGCTCTGCCGCGTATAGTGAAGTACAGGTGAATTTCTGCCTGAACTACGGTGGCCGGGATGAGATCGTAAAAGCTGCTAAAAGCTTTGCAGAGGATGTGGCTGCAGGAAAACGGCAGCCCGGCGAATTGACAGAGGAGCTGCTTTCTGGCTATTTGTATTCCGCAGATGTGCCGGACCCGGAGCTGATCATCCGTCCCTCCGGAGAGATGCGGACCAGCAATTTCCTGCTGTGGCAATCCGCGTATTCCGAGTATGTGTTTTTGAATGTTCTGTGGCCCGACTTCCAGCCGAAAGACCTGGATGCAGCCATTGAAGAATACCACCGGCGGAACCGCCGGTTTGGAGGCGTATAAATCATGAAAGTAAGATTGATTGTATCGGCAGTACTGCTACCCCTGCTGCTGATCGCTCTGCTTCTGCTGCCTACCATTGTTACAACGGTGATCATAGCACTGGCATCTGCGATTGCAGCCTACGAGCTGCTGCACAATACCGGCCTGGTCAAGTCCCTACGCCTGGTTATTTATTCCATGTTGATGGCCTTTTTGGCTGTGCTGTGGAGCCATTTTGACATGGACTATGCCACCGCTGTTTTGGGAATACTTATTTTTGCCGCTCTGCTTTTCGCAGAGCTGCTCATCAGCCATGGAAAGCTTCCCTTCAGTCAGATCACAGCCTGCCTGTTTTCCGGCATTTTGGTACCCCTGCTTTTCGGCTCTTTGGTACGAATCCACGGCTTGGGCTACGGCAGATTCTATATCCTGCTGCCGTTCCTGCTGGCATTTATGGCAGATTCCGGTGCCTACTTTGCGGGCCGGTATTTGGGCAAGCATAAGCTGGCTCCCAACATCAGCCCCAATAAGACCATTGAGGGCGTGATTGGTGGTGTGGCCGGTGCTGTTTTGGGCATGCTGATCTACTGCTTCGTTTTGGATATGGCTTTTGATTTCACCGCCAGTTATCTCATAGGGGTGTCCTATGGCGTTGTGGGTTCCATGGCCGCCGTATTTGGAGACCTGACCTTCTCGGTTATAAAACGGCAGACCGGCATTAAGGACTACGGCAATCTGATCCCCGGTCACGGCGGTATTTTGGACCGGTTTGACTCCATGATGATCGTTGCCCCCCTTACAGAAGTTTTGCTGACATTCCTGCCTGTGGTGATGAAGTGATATGGTAAAATGTGTAACTGTGTTGGGCTCCACCGGCTCTGTTGGCCGGCAAAGCCTGGATATAATTGACCACCTTGGTCTGCCTGTGGCGGCATTGACCGCCGGAACAAGTGTGGAGCGGATGGCACAGCAGTGCCGCAAGTACCGTCCCCAGCTGGCGGTCATGGCTACCCAAATCGCTGCTGAACAGCTGCGTGAAGCGATTGCGGACCTGCCTACCCGGGTCTGCTGGGGCGAGGAAGGTTTGATTGAAGCAGCAACCCTGGATGCGGCAGACTGTATTATTACCGCTGTGGTGGGCATGGTGGGACTGAAACCCACTTTGGCTGCTTTGCGTAAAGGCAAGCGGATCGGCCTTGCCAATAAGGAGACCCTGGTCTGTGCCGGTGAGCTGGTGATGGCCGAAGCCAAAAAGAACAATGCCCAGATCGTCCCTGTGGATTCTGAACATTCTGCCATTTTCCAGTGCCTTATGGGCAATACGGATAAGCGGGAAGTAAAACGGATCATTCTGACCTGCTCCGGCGGCCCATTCTACGGCATGGATCGTGAGCAGCTCAGCAAGGTCACCAAGGCCGATGCGTTAAAGCACCCCAACTGGAAGATGGGAGCCAAGATCACCGTTGACTGTGCCACCCTTATGAACAAGGGCCTTGAGGTGATCGAAGCCATGCGGCTGTATGAAGTGCCTCTGGAGCAGGTGGATGTAGTGATTCACCGGCAAAGCATCGTCCATTCCATGGTGGAATTTACCGACGGTGCGGTAATGGCACAGCTGGGAAGCCCTGATATGCGGCTGCCCATACAGCTTGCCATGACATATCCCCAGCGTCATCCATGCCCTGTGGAGCCGTTGGATCTTCTGACCTGCGGGAGTCTGACCTTTGCCAAGCCGGATATGGATGTTTTTCCCTGCCTTGCTTTGGCACGGGAGTGCGGCAAAGCCGGCGGTACGGCATGCCCCACAATGAACGGTGCCAATGAAGAGGCTGTGGCCATGTTCTTAAATAACGAGATCGGCTTCTACGACATTTATCACCGGGTCGCCCGTGCGGTGGAGGAAGTACCGTTTTTGCAGAATCCCACTCTGGAGCAGATCCTGGAGGCAGACCGCCTTGCCCGTATGGCGGTGCGGCGTTAAGACTATTTTTAAGCGAGGACTTTATGACCATTATTTTCGCGATACTGCTGTTCAGCATTCTGATATTTGTCCATGAACTGGGTCACTTTTTGGCTGCGAAAGCCTCCGGTGTACAGGTCAATGAGTTTGCAATGTTTATGGGCCCTGCTCTGGCGAAGTGGCAAAGAGGGGAAACACTGTATTCCATCCGCTGTATCCCTATTGGCGGCTACTGTGCCATGGAGGGAGAGGATCAGGATACCGACAACCCCCGCTCTTTTCAGAAAGCGGCCTGGTGGAAACGGCTGATCATCCTGGTTTCCGGTTCTGCCATGAACTTTATTGCCGGTTTTCTTCTGCTAGCCATCACATTTGCACCTGCGGAAGCTGTGACGGTGCCTGTGATCGCCGATGTAAGAGAAGGCTGCACGGTTGTCAGCGAAGACGGCCTCCATGTAGGAGACCGGTTCCTGGAAATAGACGGAGAGAAGATCTATATGGCCTCGGATTTTTCCATGATCCTGGCACTGAATCCCGGACAGGTGCATGATGTGGTGGTGGAGCGTGACGGTGAAAAGGTAGTGCTGAATGATTATACGATGCAGACCCACCTGTTCCCCGGAGAAACCCAGGAACTGTATGGCTTTTATTTCGATTATGAGGAACTTAACTTTGCCGGCAAGCTGAAATATACGGCACTGGAATCGGTAAATGTGGTGCGTACGGTACGGCTGAGCCTGCAGATGCTCCTGTCCGGCCAGGCAGGGCTTAAGGACCTGTCCGGGCCTGTTGGGATCGTGCAGATCATGTCCGATACTGCCGCTGCTGCGGAAACCAGGTTGGATGCACTTTATAATCTTCTGTACTTTGGCGGATTTATCGCCATCAATCTGGCTGTGATGAATCTGCTGCCTCTTCCTGCGTTGGACGGCGGCCGTGTGGTTGGTTTGCTGCTGACAACAGCTGTTGAAACGGTTACCCGGAAAAAGATCAATCCCAAGTATGAGGGTTATATCCACGGTGCCGGCATGATACTGCTTTTGGTGCTGATGGCATTTGTGATGTTTAAGGACATTTTTAATTTGTTTTAAAGGATCATCAATTATGACTAGACAGATCAATGTAGGCGGAATCCCCATCGGCGGCGGTGCCCCGGTGGTGATCCAGTCTATGCTCAATACAAAAACAACGGATGTGGCAGCCTGTCTGGAGCAGATCAAAAAGCTGCAGATCGCAGGTTGTCAGATCGTTCGCCTGGCTGTTCCCAATATGGAATCAGCCCGGACCTTTGGCCAGATTTGCAAGCAGTCGCCTCTGCCCCTGGTAGCGGACATCCACTTTGATTACAAGCTGGCCATCGCCGCCGCGGAAGGCGGTGCTGCCAAGATCCGTATCAACCCCGGCAATATCGGTGGTGAAGACCGGGTCAAAGCGGTTGTGGATGTTTGCAAGGAGCGGAACATTCCCATCCGCATTGGCGTTAACGGTGGCAGCCTGGATGGGAAGCTGCTGGAGAAGTATGGTCACCCCACAGCCGAAGCCCTGGTGGAAAGTGCTTTCCAGCACTTGGAGCTGTTGGAAAAGTATGGGTTTTACGATACTTGCGTATCCATGAAATCCTCCACCGTTCCCACTATGGTGGCAGCTGCCCGGCTGTTCCGGGAAAAGTGCGATTATCCCATCCACATCGGTGTGACGGAGACCGGCCCTGTGCGTATGGGTTTGATGAAGTCCGCCATGGGTATTGGAGCATTGCTGCTGGACGGGATCGGTGATACCATCCGTGTCAGCTTGACCGATGACCCTGTGGAGGAGGTCTACGCCGCCAAGGACATTCTTAAAGCGGCCGGACTGCGGAAGGAAGGTGTGAATATCATTTCCTGCCCCACCTGCGGACGGACAAAGATCGACCTGATTGGCCTTGTCAACCAGGTGGATGCAGCACTGAAGGATTGTCAGAAGCCCATCACCGTGGCGGTCATGGGCTGTGTTGTCAACGGACCCGGTGAGGCTCGGGAGGCTGACATCGGTATTGCCGGCGGCGATGGCTGCGGCATGCTGTTTGAAAAGGGACAGCAGATCGAAAAGCTGCCCTATGATGAATTACTCCCCGCATTACTTAAAAGGATAGAAGCACTATAATGAAGAAAGAGAACGTATACCTTCTGCAAATGTTTCCGGATTATGAGCCGCCTGAGCCGCTGAAAAGCGTGCTTTCTCAGGCGGCCATTACTGCTGCCGATATTGATCCCCAGAGCCGGCGTGTAGAGGTATGCCTGGAATCTCCCCGCTATATTTCCAATCGTGACCTGCAGCAGGCAGAAAAAGAGATCGCAGCTGCATACGGTTTAATGCAACTGCGGCTTGTGGGTACATATCCGGAAAACCAGCTTCAGACAATGGACAAAGAGGATCTGCTCTCAATGTTTGTGGAGGAAAACTCCATGTGTCGTGGTGTCCTGGCGGGAGCGAATTGGAACTGGGAGGGGAATACGCTCCACATTCAGCTTGTTGCAAACGGCAAGGCTGTGCTGGAAGAGTGCATCCCAGCAATCACCATGAAACTGCGGGAGATTTTCTCCTGTGATATGCAGATTGCTGTTCATCCCGGCGAATGTCTGGACGGCCGGGCTCTCTTTGACCGCATGGAAAAGCTCCGTTCCGCCATGATGGAGGATCTGCCCAAAGCGGTCGTGACTGCTCCGCAAAAAGAACAAAAGCCTCAGAATCCTGACACGATTTTCGGAAAACCCTTCAAAACCGCACCGACTCCCATGGAGCAGCTGGACCTGAACTCTGGCTCCGTTGTGGTGGAGGGCCGTGTATTCAGCGTAGAGCATAAAGAGCTGACAAAGCGGAACGCATGGGTCATAAGCTTTGATATGACCGACAACACCGGTTCTGTCCGTATCAGCAAATTTATGGAAAAAAAGGATGCCGAGCCTATTATAAAGTCCATTAAAAAGGACGGCGTCTATAAAGTGCAGGGTAAGCTGGATGTGGACAACTACACCGGTGAAACGGTGCTGCGTCCTGCCGCCATCATGCCCGGCACGATGGCAACACGCCAGGATACCGCACCCGGTGAAAAGCGTGTGGAGCTGCATCTGCATACTGCCATGAGCAATATGGATGCACTGACCAATACGAAAGCGGCCATCAAACAGGCTGCAGCCTGGGGACATCGTGCCATCGCCATCACAGACCACGGCTGTGTCCAATCCTTTACGGATGCACTGCATACTGTTGAGTGGGGCGGTCCAAAGGTAGCCGGTACCGATGAGGTCATTAAGATCATTTACGGCTGTGAGGGCTACTATGTCAACGATGTGGATGACCGCATCGCTGTACACGGCACGCAGAATATGACCTTTGACGAGACCTATGTGGCCTTTGACCTGGAAACCACCGGTCTTGACTGCCGTGAAGATAAGATCATCGAGATCGGTGCGGTGGTCATGGAGCGGGGAAAAGAAATCCATCGCTTCCAGACCTTTGTGGACCCGGGAGAAAAGCTTCGACAGGAAACCATCGATCTGACCGGCATCACCGATGATATGCTCAAAGGAGCCCCTACCATTGAGCAGGTGCTGCCGGAACTGGTGAAATTCATCGATGGCCGGGTGCTGGTTGCTCACAATGCGGATTTTGACTGTGGATTTATCCGCACAGCCTGCCGGCAACAGGGGATTGAATATCGGTTCACTTCTGTGGATACATTGATCCTGGCTCAGAATCTGATGACCGGTATGAGCCGGTTCAAGCTGAATTTGGTAGCCGACGCACTGAGCCTGCCGGAATTCAATCACCATAGAGCCGCCGATGATGCTTTAACCTGCGGTATGATCATGGCAAAGTTCATTGAAAAGCTGGAAACTATGGATGTCTGCGATCTGCAGTCTGTGAATCCTGCTATGGAGACCATTCGCGGACAGCGTCGCCGGGATGACCGGTACGCCCAGCACATCATTCTTTTGGCGAAAAATCAGATCGGCTTGCGGAATCTGTACCAGCTGATTTCCGAAGCCAATCTGTATCATTTCAAACGGGTTCCCAGAATTTTGAAATCCGAACTGATCAAACACCGTGAAGGCCTGATCATCGGCTCTGCCTGCGAAAACAATGAACTGTTCCAGGCAGTTATTAAAGGCAGAAGCGACGAGGAGCTGAAGCGGATCGCCTCCTTCTATGACTACCTGGAGATCCAACCCATTGATAACAACCGGTTCATGCTGGCCAAAGGCCTTGCAAAGGAAGAGGAGCAGCTCCGCGGCTTCAACCGTACCATCGTACGCATCGGCCAGGAGCTTGGCAAAATGGTAGTGGCTACCGGTGATGTCCACTTCCTGAATCCCGAGGACGAAATATTCCGTCATATTCTGCTGACCACCAAGGGTTTCGAGGACGGCGACAAGGAAAACCCGCTGTACTTCCGTACCACCGACGAAATGCTGACAGAGTTCGCCTACCTTGGGGAAGAAAAGGCCAGGGAGGTGGTGGTTACCAATCCCAATACCATCGTGGACATGTGCGAGCAACTCCGGCCGGTACCCAGAAATCTGTTTGCACCTTCCATTGAAAATTCCGTGGAGGATCTGAAGGAATTGGTTTACGGCAAGATGCACCGGCTCTACGGTGACAATCCTCCGGAGCTGATCGTAAATCGCGTGGAAACGGAGCTTAACGATATTATCAGCTGTCACTACGATGTGATCTATATGTCTGCCCAGCGGCTGGTACAAAACTCTTTGGAGCATGGCTATCTGGTAGGCTCCCGTGGCTCCGTAGGCTCATCCATTGTTGCGTATATGTCCGGTATCACGGAGGTTAATTCCTTCCCGCCCCATTACCGCTGTCCCAACCCGGATTGCAAATATACCACTTTTGATGTGCCGGAAGGCTATGGCTGCGGTGCGGACTTGCCGGACGATGTATGTCCCAAATGCGGCACGCCCTTTGCCAAAGAAGGCTTTAATATTCCCTTTGAAACATTCCTTGGCTTTGGCGGTGACAAGGTGCCGGACATAGACCTTAACTTCTCCGGTGAATACCAGGCCCGTGCCCATGCCTACTGTACGGAAATGTTTGGAGCGTCCCATGTGTTCCGTGCCGGCACAGTGGGTACCGTGGCGGAAAAGACAGCCTTTGGCTATGTGAAAAAGTACCTGGAGGAGCGGGGTAAGACCGCCTCCAATGCGGAAAAGGCCCGGCTTGCATCCGGCTGCGTAGGCGTACGCCGTACCACCGGCCAGCATCCCGGTGGCCTTGTGGTCATTCCGCAGGAAAATGAAATATGGGATTTCTGCCCGGTACAGCACCCGGCAGACGATCCAAAATCCGATCAGATCACAACCCATTTTGAATACCACTCCATGGAGGAAAACCTACTGAAGCTGGATATGCTGGGTCACGATGATCCCACCATGATCCGCATGATGGAGGATATGACCGGCGTGGATGCCAAGACCATTCCTCTGGACGATAAGGGTACCATGTCTATTTTCACCACCTCAAAAATTTTGGGGTATGAAAATGATAAGATACTGGGTCCCACAGGTGCAGTGGGTGTACCCGAGTTTAACACCCGCTTTACCCGTGGTGTTTTGCTGGATACCAAGCCTACGAAATTTGACTTCCTGGTGCGTATTTGTGGCTATACCCACGGTACGGATGTGTGGCTGGGCAACGCCAAGGATTTGATCGTTTCCGGTACAGCAAAGGTGGACGAAACCATCGGTGCCCGTGACGACATTATGATCTACCTCATCTCCATGGGACTACCGGAGAAACGGGCGTTTAAGATCATGGAATCCGTCCGTAAGGGCAAGGGACTGCCCGACGGTGCCGATGAGGAAATGCGGAAAGCAGGCGTTCCCGAATGGTATATCGGCTCCTGTCAGAAGATCAAATACCTGTTCCCCAAAGCCCATGCCGTGGCTTACTGCATGATGGCTTTCCGCATCGCCTGGTTCAAGGTGTATTACCCCCTTGCTTTCTATGCGGCTTATTTCTACCGCCGCAGCCAAAAGGGTGGCTTTGATGCACTGCTGATGACCAAGGGCAAAGACGCCGTGGTGGCCAATATCAATGCCATCGAAAACAATGAAAACGCCACCGATAAGGATGAGGATCTGCTCATCACCCTGGAAGTGGCTTACGAATTCTACCTCCGCGGCCTGGACTTCCTGCCCGTGGATCTGTACAAGAGCCACGCAACCAAATTCCTCATTGAAGACGGAAAGATCCGGCCTCCCTTTGTAGCTCTGTCGGGTCTAGGGGAAAGTGCGGCCTGGGATCTGATGAACGGCAGGGAAGGCAAGAGCTTCCTGTCCGTGGAAGAAGTCATGGCGGCTTGTCCCAAGGTTTCCAAGACCCACATCCAAATGCTCAAGGATGCGGGTGCTTTCGGGGATCTCCCGGAAAGCAACCAGGTCAGCCTGTTCTGAGAAAATTCTTGCTATTTCCCGAAAATTTTAGTATGATAATGAAATAAAAACATTAAGGAGGGTGCAGTATGCAGGATATTGGTATGCAGTTTCATATCCGTTGCCAGGAAGGCGATGTAGGCCGTTATGTGTTCCTGCCCGGTGACCCCGGCCGTTGTGAGGCCATTGCAAAGCACTTTGACGATCCCGTTCATGTGGGCATGAACCGGGAATATAACATCTGGACCGGCACGTTGCTGGGAGAAAAGGTTTCTGTATGCTCCACGGGCATTGGCGGCCCTTCTGCATCCATCGCCATGGAAGAGCTGCACAATATCGGTGCCGATACCTTCATCCGTGTGGGTACCTGCGGCGGTATCGCGATGGATGTACTGCCGGGTGATGTGGTAGTGGCTACCGGTGCCATCCGGTATGAGCATACTTCTCTGGAATACGCACCCATTGAATTTCCGGCGGTTGCGGATTTTGACATCACGGCGGCTCTGAAGGCTGCGGGTGAAGCTTTGGGCTACCGCATCCATACCGGTGTGGTGCAGTGTAAAGACTCTTTCTACGGTCAACATTCTCCCGAGAAATCCCCGGTGTATTACGACCTGCTCCAGAAATGGGAAAGCTGGAAACGCCTGGGCGTAAAAGCCAGCGAGATGGAATCCGCCGCACTGTTCGTTGTGGCATCTGCCCTGGGTGTCCGCTGCGGCAGCTGCTTCCATGCTGTGTGGAACCAGGAGCGTGAAAAGGCAGGCCTGGAAATGCCCATGACCGAGGATACCTCCGGTGCCATAAAGGTAGGCATTGAGGCGATGAAACGAATCATCGCAGCTGATAAGGCGTAAAAAATACCACGGCAGGCATCAGCCTTGCCGTGGTACTTTATTTTTACCGGGAATTTGCGAGAGTATAACAGCAATAAACAGCAGGATACAGCCAAGCACTTCCCACTTAGTCATGGCTTCATGCAGGATCAACCACCCGCATATAACTGCCACCACAGACTCCAGACTCATAATAATGGAAGCGGGCGTGGAGTCCAGCCGCTGCTGTCCAAGGATCTGCAGAGAGTAGGCGATACCCAGAGACAAGATACCTGCATAGCCGATTGGCAGCCAGCAATCGGCAACAGCCTTCCAGGTAGGTGTTTCTGTGAACAGCATGACGATGAAGGATAAAACGCAGCATACCGAACCCTGAATCACATTCAGCCGCAATGCATCAACAGAGTGGGCAAACTTTTCAACAAACAGGATCTGTGCGGTGAACATCAGTGCACAGGCGATCAGCATCAGATCACTTACGCGAACACGGCTCATACCGGCACAGCTTAAAAAGTACAGACCGGCTACCGCCATTGGAACGCTGACCCAAAGCCATACCGAGGCCTGCTTCTTCCAAAAGAGGCTGGTCAGAGGTACGAATACGATGTACATGGAAGTAAGGAACGCGGCCTTTCCGGCGTCTGTTTCCACAAGTCCAACCTGCTGCAGATTGCAGGCCAAAAACAAAGGGATGCCGCACAGGAGACCGGCCTTCCAAAGCTTTTTATCCTTCCACCGTGACAGGAAAGTCTTGCCGTCCCTTTTAAAACGGTCGGCAACAGCAATCACCGGCATCAGCACAAGGATTCCCAGAAAGCACCGTGCGGCCTGAAATGTAAAGGGCTGAATGTAATCCATACCCACACGCTGTGCAACAAAGGTAGAACCCCAAATAAGCGTTGCCAGCAGCAGGTAAAGACTGCCCTGTATTTGCTTTTTCATAAAAATCACCGCA
>JAZNZG010000228.1:0-22116 GCA_045594825.1 Faecousia sp.
CTCTTTGTACATGGTGACGGCGTCATCCTTGCGGACATTGTCTGCCACCAAAACAACCTCCACTGCCACCGTTCTGGGGCCCATGGAAATTTCGATCCGGTCACCAGGCTTCACCTCATAGCTGGCCTTTACCACACGGCCGTTGACACTGATGCGGCCATTGTCACAGGCCTCATTTGCCACGGTCCGACGCTTGATGAGGCGGGAGACCTTCAAATATTTATCCAGTCGCATTTAAGATTACTCTGCGACAGCGTCCTTCAAAGTCTTGCTGGCCTTAAAGATGGGCTGACGGCTTGCGGGGATGTTGATGGTCTGCTTGGTGCGGGGGTTACGGCCAACGCGGGCTTCGCGGTTCTTTACTTCAAAAATGCCAAAGCCGGACAGCTGGACCTTTTCGCCCTTCTTCAGGTTTTCAACAACGGTTTCTACGGTAGCATTCACAACACGCTCTGCGTCCTTCTTGGTCAGGCCGGTCTTCTGTGCTACTGCTGCGATAAGTTCAGTTTTATTCATAATTATTATAACCTCTTTTCAATTATTGGCGGTTAATACCCTACCACATTTTATTATAAATTGCAAGTATATTTATCGAAAAAACCAACAATTTTTCCACTTTTTTACAGTCTGAGCAATTTTGCGATCTTTTCGCCCTTAGGCAGGAGCTGACAGTCCTCCCGGGTGATGGCCTTGAACAGCACCACGGCAACAAAATACACCGCTACGCCCACCAAAATGGGCACGCCGCACCGGATGATCCGGCTGCCGTCGGCACCCAGCAGCTTTTCCAAACCCCAGTTGCAGGCCCAAACTACAATACCCATAACGGCTGCACTCAGCAGTGGACGAAGCAGATTGGAAAGCAGTGCAGGCTTTTGGGGTACCAAACGACGGATCGCCGTAAGATTCAGGATGCAGATACATGCGTAGCAGGCGATGGCACCGATGGGTGCACCCAAAATACCCAAGGCAGGATTGCCTACCAGCGTGTATACCACAAACAGTTTGATGGCACCCACCACCAACATATTGATGACCGGCACATGGGCAAAACCGTGGGACTGCAGGATGGCATTGGTAAACTGAATGGCACCGTAGGGGAAAATACAGATTGCCAGCAATGCCATGAGCTTTCCTGCCAGTTCCAGCTCCGTACCGGAATACAGCAGGGACATGACAGGCTCTGCCATCAGGCACAGGCCCACCGCACAGGGCAGGCTGATGAGTCCGGCAACACGGGCGGCAGATTCTTCCGTTCCTTTAACGCCTTTGTCATCCTTCAAGGTCAGCTGGGCTGTAATCGCCGGAATGACACTTGTGGTGATGGGGATGATAAAAGAACAGGGCATATTGAAGAAGGTTTGGGTCATGGCATAAATGCCCCGGATAATATCCGCAGCCTCCTGAGAGTGACCGCCGGCAGTCAGCAGCTGGCCCATGTACAATCTGGTTTCCAGGACCGTTAAAATCTGCAGACCGGCAGAGCCGATGGTAATAGGGACCGCAATTGCCAGCAAATTTTTGGTAATGGTCTTATAAGGCATAGGTTTCTCGTCCGTGGGGGGCATATCCCGATATTCCGGACGAAACTTGCCATAGAGAAACAGCATGGATACCAAACAGCTGACGGTAACGCCCATAATGGCACCGCCTGCAGCCAGTGGAATACTGTTCGTATACTGCATCACAACATATGCGATCACAAGTCCCACCACCAATTTGATGACCGCTTCGATCATTTGGCTGGTGGAAGTGGGACGCATATTGCTCTGTCCCTGGAAGAAGCCACGGTAAATGGACATTACGCACATAAACAGGGCACAGGGACCCAGGCACAGGATGGACACCCATGCATCAGGCTGATTCTGGAACGCAGCCAGCTGATGACTGAAGAGCATCATCAGCAGTGTGCCGCCAACACCCAGGATCAAAAACGCCACTTTGGAAACTTTATATACCCGCCGGACCTGGGTGTAATGACCCAGGGAGCTGGACTGGCTAATCATCCGGCTCATGGCGATGGGCAAACCGGTGGTGGAGATCATCAGCAGGACAGAGTAAATATCGTAGGCTGTCATGAAATAGCCGTAGCCCTGGTCGCCGATGACCATTTTCAGCGGGATCTTATACAGTGCCCCGATGATCTTTACCACAGCGGTAGCAATTGCCAGCAGTGCCGCACCGTGGAGGAATGTTTGCTTTTTGGATGAATCAGACATAAGTATCTCCCTTATTCCTTGCCATCGTCCAGCAGACGGGGGATGGCATAGCCGGTGAGCTCTTCCACCACTGCCTTCAGATCAATGGTAGGGAACCGGCCGTTTTGATAGAGGATCCTGCCCCGTACCATAGTCATGGCCACATCGCCGCCCTTGGCGGAAAACACAAGGCCGTTCACCACATTGTGGCAGGGCATCAGGTGGGGTGCGGAGAAGTCTACCAGCACCACATCGGCATCAAAGCCTTCTTTCAGCATGCCGGCGTTTTCTCCTCTGCCCTGGGCACGGGCACCGCATACCGTTGCCATCATCAGCACCGCAGAGGCAGGCATGGCATCGGCATCGCACCCCTTAATGCGGGCATCGCACGCGGCAAGCCGCATAGTCTCAAACAGGTCCATGTTGCCGCATTCCATGGCACCACCGGTACCGAAGGCAACATTCATACCGCTTCCGACGCAATCTTTAACAGCTGCCACAGGCAGGCCGTTTTTCATAGAAGCCACAGGCGTTACCACTGCGGTAGCCTTTTTCCTGCCCAGCAGCTTCCGTTCTTCTTCACTTAAAAAGGCACAGCCCGTAACCGTTGAAGGTACATTGAACACCCGGTGGCAATCCAGCAGTTCCCCGGGGCCCAGGCCGGTACGGTCCAGGCAGGAATCGGTTTCCTCCAGGGTTTCAGCCAGGTGGAGCTGCATGCCCAGGCCCTGTTCACAGGCATAGTCTGCAAGGCCTTCCCACAACTGATGGTTGCTGGTGTACTCGGCATAAATGCCGGCATCCACGCGAATACGGCCGTCATCATAGCCGTTCCATTTTTCCGCAACTCGGCAGATCTCCCGACACTGGGGATCTGTTTCAAAATCAAATTCCTCGCTGTCCGCTTCAAAACGGTAGGCAGACAGTGCCACATTGGCCTTGATTCCCGTTTCTGCCGCAGCCTCAGCGGTAGCATCGGGGTAATAGTACAGGTCAGACACAGAGGTGATGCCAAACCGCAGACACTCAGCAATACCCAAAAGGGCGGAAGCTTTGGCACAGCGGGCATCCATCTTTGCCTCTTTCTGTAAAAGCTGCTCCAGCTGCTCCCGGCGGGACACATCGTCCATGTAGCTCCGCAGGGCGGTAGTGGCCAAATGGGTATGACAGTTCACAAGGCCGGGAATCGCCACCATGCCGGTACCGTCCACGATGGTAGCAGGCTGCTCCTCAGGTGGCTGCTTGCCAATATAAGAGATCTTGCCCCCGGTCACACCCAAATAGCCGCCGAAGAGGATCTCCATTTTTTCATTCATGGTCACAATCGTGACATTGGAAATAAGTGTATCCAACTTGCTTATATCCTTTCCATCAGGCTGAACAGTTCCTGCTTTTGCTTCAGAACGCTGTCCAGCTGTTCAATATACTGTTCCGGGAATTTGGGATTATGGAACCGCTGTAGTGTTCCATCCGAAAGGTTGACCTTATTCATACCGCCGCCACCCAAAGACAGGATGGAGTGCAGTTCTTCCATCATGTAGATATTGTACAGGCAATCCTTGCCGCCACGGCTCCAGCCCACATTTTCAAAGCTGCCGGACATGTATTTCTGCCGGTACAGATAATAGGGCCTGTACCCCTGTTCCCGCAGCATTGTGTTGGCGTAATCCACCATCCGGGCCACCTCTTCACCGCTGGGAAGATTCTCCCGCTTTTCAAACAGGTCTGCTCCCTTTTTCAGTGCCAGGGTGTGTACCGTTATATTGGCCGGCTGCAAAGCCGCCACCGTATCCAGGCTGCGGCAGAAGCCTTCATAGGAATCCATGGGAAGTCCGGCAATCAGATCCATATTAATGGCATCGAAGCCGGCATCCACAGCCTCTTGATACCGCCGTAGCACATCTGCGGCAGTATGAGGTCGTCCACTGGCCCGCAGAACAGGATCTTCCATGGTCTGGGGGTTGATGCTCATGCGGTCGGCACCGTGCTGCCGGATGGTAAGGAGCTTTTCTGCATCCAATGTATCGGGCCGTCCGCCCTCCACGGTAAACTCCAGGCAGCGGGACAAATCAAAGCTGTCCCGGATGCTGCTGAGCAAGCTTGCCATCTGCCCGGCAGACAAGGAAGTGGGCGTGCCGCCTCCTATGTAAATGGTACGCAGCTTCCTGCCGGAATTTTCCAAAAGCTGTCCGGTGAGGGCCAGTTCTTTTTTCAGTGCCTCCAAATAAGGCTCCAGCAGCTCTGTACGCTTGCCGATGCTGCGGCTGACGAAGCTGCAGTAGGCACAGCGGGTGGGGCAAAACGGGATGCCCACATACAGCGATACATCCTCCGCCTTCAACAGTTCGGCTGCTTTGACCGTGGATACGGAGCAGTCCAATGCCAGTTCCCGGCGGGGTTGGGTCACATAGTAAATATCCTTCAAAAGGGCATCGGCAGATTTCACGCTGCCGCCCTCCATTAAATGCTTGGTTGTAATTTTTGTGGGCCGAACACCTGCCAAAGCACCCCAGGCAGGAATGCGGGGCAAATGAGGCACAGCGGCTGCATAATAGCTCTGCTGCAAAATGCGGCGACGCAGCCGCACCGTCTCCTGCTCCGCTTTCATCCTGCGGACGCCCCGGGTGGTCCTGCCGTCAGCAGTGATCACCGTCACGGCCGTAAGCCAAACCTTTCCTCGGTGCAGAGAAGACACAGCCTCTCCCTCCCGGCTCAGGTCAAACAGGGCCATTTGCAATTGTTCTACCGCATATCGGTCATCATGGCCTGTCAGTTGCAGCTTCATAGGACACCTTTCATGTAACATGGGTTTGTCGGGCGTTCGCCCGACAAATACCGTTTATCGCATATAGGGATTGTACATCCGCTCTTCTTTGAGGGTGGTAGAAGGGCCGTGGCCGGGGAATACTTTGTAATCTTCCGGCAGGGCTGCCAGACGCTTCAGGGAAGCATAGATCTGTGCCCAGTTTCCTCCGGGGAGGTCTGTTCTTCCGCAGGAGTCCTGGAACAGCGTATCACCGGAAAACATGACATCTTCCACCGTTAAACACACAGAGCCCTGGGTGTGACCGGGAGTGTGCAGGACCCGGATCGTAAGGCCTGCTTCCTGCACCACATCTCCTTCCCCGTAGGTATGGGTGTAGTACAAAGGACCGGCTGTCATCTGCCGGGGCATGGACAGGTCCTCAGGACAAATATAGACCTTGCAATCGGTTTCCGCTGCGATCTCCTTCACGCCACCCACATGGTCAAAATGGCCGTGGGTCAGCAAAATGGCAGCGATCGTTTTGCCCTGTCTTTTTACCTGGGCCAGGACCCGTTCCGGCTCATAGCCGGGGTCCACCACGATGCATGCATCGGAATCATCTCCCCAGGCTATGTAGCAGTTGGTCTGATAGGCACCCAGTGCCATGGTCATCATTTTCATAGCCGCAAGCCCTTTCTGATTATCTTCTGGGGGTCTCCATGAGCTGCTTTGTATCCAGCAGGATGGTCACCGGACCATCGTTGACGGACTCCACCTGCATACTGGCACCAAAACGGCCATGCTGGGGCGGGAATCCCAATTCCTCACAGATCTCCAAAAACCGCTCATACAGTTGGTTTCCCAATTCCGGGCCGGCAGCCTCCGCAAAGCTGGGGCGGCGACCCTTGCGGCAGTTGCCGTACAGGGTAAACTGGCTTACCACCAGCACCTGTCCATCCACATCGGCAAGGCCCAGATTCATTTTATCGTTTTCGTCCGTAAAGATCCGCAGGCCCAGAGCCTTTTCTGCCAAATACCGGCATTCCTTCTCCGTATCCTCCGGGCCAACGCCCAACAGGATCAGAAAGCCTTTGCCGATTTGTCCAACCACCTCGCCGTCAATGGTGACGGAAGCGGAACTTACTCTTGTTAATACTGCACGCATAGCGTAACTCCTTAGGCGGGCACTGCCCGTTTAGTTTTGTCCTCTGCGGGAACCGATAACATCCCGAATGTTCAAAAGCTTGGTGCGGATATTCTCCAGCTCTGTAACATTTTTTACCTCAAACCGGACGGTAAACACGCTGTGACCCCCGGGCAGATCCTTGCCGTACAGTTCTTTTACACGGGCTCTTGCCGTAGTCATGGTCTGTGCCAGATCCAGCAGCAATCCGTCACGGGTCAGGCAATCCAGCTCCAGTGTCGTTTCAAAGGGTTGATCCTCCATATTCGCCCAGCGGACCCGCACCCAGCGGGCTGCCTGGACGGGATGGTCCCGCACTTCGGCATTGGGGCAGTCTGCACGGTGGACACTGACACCAAAGCCCTTGGTGATGTACCCCACAATGGCATCCCCCGGAACGGGAGTACAGCATTTGGCGAACTTGATCATACAGGAGTCGATATCTTCCACGATGACACCGTTCACCGCATGACGATTCTTCTTTGCGGTCTCGGTTTCCGGGGTGATCCGCAAAGGGATGGTTTGGGTCTTTTCGCTGGCCTGTGCCTTGACGGCACGGTTGATATCGTCACGGATACGGCCTACTGCCTTTGCAGCAGTAAGTCCGCCATAGCCAATGGCTGCATACATGTTTTCCCAGGTGTCAAAGGACAGCTTTTTCAAAAGCTGGGGACTGACCTCCGGATCAATGGTAATGGAAAGAGGCAGGCCGGCACGACGCATCTCTGACTCAAAGGAGCTGCGGCCGTAGGCCACATTTTCTTCCCGCTTTTCTTTCTTGAACCACTGCTTGATCTTGGTACGGGCCTGGTTGGACTTGCAGATGTTCAGCCAGTCACGGCTGGGTCCCTTGGCTGTCTTGGAGGTGATGATCTCCACGATGTCACCATTTTCCAGGCTGGTATCGATGTTGCAGATGCGGTTATTCACCTTGGCTCCCACCATGGCGTTGCCCACACCGGAGTGGATGGCATAGGCAAAATCAATGGGGGTGGAGCCGGCGGGCAGAGAAACGATCTTGCCCTTGGGAGTAAACACGAACACCTCATCATCGAACATGTCGATTTTCAGAGAATTCAAATAATCCTCAGCATCCGTATCCTGCTGGCTTTCCAACAGGCGGCGGACCCATTCAAAGTCCTTTTCACTACCGTCACCGGAGCCTTGCTTATATTTCCAGTGTGCTGCGATGCCGTATTCTGCCGTTTCGTGCATATCCCAGGTACGGATCTGCACCTCAAAGGGAATGCCCTGTGTGCCGATAACGGTGGTATGCAGACTCTGGTACATGTTGGGCTTCGGGGTGGAAATGTAGTCTTTAAACCGGCCCGGCACCAGATTGAACAAGTCATGGATATGACCAAGCACATTATAGCAGTCCGGAATGGAATCCACGATCACGCGGAAGGCGTAAATATCGTAGACCTCGTTCATTTTCTTATCCTGTGCCTGCATCTTCCGGTAGATGGAATAGACATGCTTTACACGACCATAGCAGGTATTGCGGATACCCATATCCTGCAGCCGTCTGGTGATCTTTTCCTGCACAGCATACATGAACGCCTCATCCTGTTCCTTATGCTCTGTCAGGTAGGTCATAATATTCTCATAACCGCTGGGATCCAAATACCGCAGGGAAATATCTTCCAGTTCCCACTTTACCTTCTGCATACCAAGACGGTGTGCCAGAGGGGCGTAAATATCCATGGTCTCCCGGCATTTGGTGATCTGCTTGGCCGGTGTCTGATACTGCATGGTCCGCATATTGTGCAGACGGTCAGCAATCTTGATCAGCACCACACGGATGTCCTTGGACATGGCCATAAACATTTTCCGCAGATTTTCCATCTGTGCCTGTTCAGAGCTGGAGAAATTAGCACGGGTCAGCTTTGTGACACCCTCCACCAGCTCTGCTACGTCCGCACCGAATTTCTTTTCAATATCGGCGTGAGAGGCATCGGTATCTTCAATGCAGTCGTGGAGCAGTGCTCCCAAAATGGCATCCACATCCAGACCCATTTCTGCCACGATCTCCGCCACAGCCAAAGGATGGATGATATAGGGAGAACCGTCTTTGCGTTTTTGGTCCTTGTGCTTTTCCCGGGCGTATTCCACCGCCTGGTCGATGCGTGTCATATCCAGTCCCGGTATGCATCGCTGCACGGTCTGGTACATGGCACCGTAATGTCCTGCAAAAGTTTCCATGTATGTTCAACTCTCTTTCGCGGTCATTAACCGCTGCATGGTCCGGCTTTCCATCAGATCGGCTTTGTTCTGAGGGTATACCAGACGGATCACAATGTATTTATGAAGCCGCTGAAGCTCCAAAAGCTTTACATCCGCAAAAATATCCAAGCAGGTCAGAAGCTGTCCCAGGCACAACGGCTGTCCGGACCAGCGGACGATCTTCCGGCACAGGCACATGGGGCTTTCCTGCAGCTCCTCCACACCTACACCGGACAGATATTTCCACACCATAGCCAGCACGGCTCGGTCTGGCAGCAGCACTTCTGCCTGTTCTTTGGAAATATTGCCTGCACACAGCTCCCGATAACCATTCATTTGGCAGGAACAGTCTGCCTTGCAGCTGGGACGGATGTCAACTACATTCATTTGAACAGATCGCTCTCCCCGGTATTCGTTGATCTGGGGAATAAACGCCACATCCACAAAATCCATAGGTGCCACAGAGGCCGTTTCCGCACTGGCGGAGAAGTAGATGGCGTTAAAGCCATATCTGCCCTTACGCAGCCGCAGCCGCATATGACGGCCGTTGCCCACCTGGCTGATCCGCTCAATTTGCAGATTTTCCATTACCAGCAGCGGTTTGGGACAGCCGTTACCGCAAGGCTCCAGGCACTCCAGCTCCTCAATATTACGCAGGGTCAGCAGTTCCGGAGAAATGGTACAGTCTGCATCCAATACCGTTCTGGGGTTGTCATCATTGTAGTAGTCTTCTGCCAAGGCACAGATCGCCTCACGGAAGGCGGGGATCTGACTGCGGCTGATGGTAAAGCCCGCTGCCAACTCGTGACCACCGTAGCTTTCCAGTAGTTCAGACAGATTGGACAGTGCGGCAAACAGGTTAAAGCCGCCATAGCTGCGGGAGCTGGCCTTTCCGTGTTCACCATCCAGGCAGATCAGGAAGGTGGGGCAGCAGTACTCTTCAGCAATACGGCTGGCAACGATACCCACAACGCCCTGATGCCATGTTTCATCTGCCAATACAATGGCCTCCGGCAACTTATTCTTGGGGATCATGTCCACGACCTGCTGGTAGATTTCAGACTCCACGCTCTGCCGCTGACGGTTCAGCTCGCACAACGCCTTTGCCAGTTCTTCGCCTTTTTCGGGATCCTCCGTCAAAAACAGCTCAATGGCCAGATTGATCCTGCCCATGCGGCCTGCCGCATTGATACGGGGGGAAAGCATGTAACCCACAGAGGAGGCGGTGACCGATGCCGGCTCACACCCACTGTGCTGCATCAGGGCAGCAAGGCCTGGACGCTTTGTGTTCCGCAGGGACTGCAAACCTTTGTGTACGAACACACGGTTCTCTCCATGCAGGGGCATCACATCCGCCACAGTTCCCAAACAGACCATGTCCGCATATTCTGCCAGCACTTCTTCCTGGTCACCGCAAAGAGCAGCCGCCAGTTTGAAAGCTACACCCACGCCGGACAGGTCCTTGTGAGGATAGCCGCCGTCTTTGCGATGGGGATCCACCACGGCAGCGGCAATGGGCAGTTCTTCCTTGCACTCGTGGTGGTCGGTAATGACCAGGTCGATACCCAATTCCCTGCACAATCTGGCCTCTTCCACCGCGGTAATGCCACAGTCAACGGTGACGATGAGCTTGACACCCTCATCATGAAGCTGATGAATGGCGATGGGGTTTAAGCCATAGCCTTCCTCCAGGCGACCGGGGATATAGGGCACGCAATCCGCACCACGACGGCGTAAAAAGTCGGTCAGCAGACAGGTGGAGGTAATACCGTCCACATCATAGTCGCCGAACACAGCAATTTTTTCGCCCCGGGACATGGCAAGGCCCACCCGTCCGGCTGCCAGATCCATATCTGTCATACGGAAAGGATCGATCAGTGGGGCGTTACAGTCCAGGTACGCATCCGCCTGTCTTTTATCTGCCATACCTCTTGCAGCCAGGATCATAGCCGTTAACGGGGCATAACCCCCACGGGCAAGATCATTCACTTTTTCCATCTCCGGCTGCACTACATTCCAAATACCATATTTCAAAGCAACACACATCCAATTATAACATTTCTTAGTATTATAACAAAAATGCCATGGATGCACAATAGGCAGTTGCAAATTTTGTTCCGGGTACCGTCAGGATTCTCTTTTTACCGTCAAGCTTTTTGCTGCGGCAGCCAGCATAGGAGCCAGGATCATACCCAAAATCCCCCACAGCCGGTATCCCACATATAACGAAAGCAAGGTAGTCAAAGGGTCAATGCCCAGCTGTTTTCCCACAAACTTCGGTTCCAGTACCGTGCGGGTCAACATGGCCGCGGCATAGATTCCCAGCAGGCCGATCCCCCGGAGGGTCTGTCCCTGAAGCAGGGATACTGCTGCCCACGGTACCAGCACAGTGCCGGTCCCCAAAACCGGGATGGCGTCCACCAGGGCGATCAGCACCGCCCACACAAGGCCGTACCGCACACGAAGAAGCATCAGTCCCGCTGCCACAATGCCGCAAGTCACTGCCGCTAATTTCCCCTGAGCTCTGAGCCAGTTGCCCAGCGTCTTACGCACCCGACGCAAAGCAGGCATATATGTGTCGTACCAGCTTTTGGGCAATCGGGCCGCCAGTCCGTCACGCAACTTTGGCAGGCGGGCAGAGATCATAAAGCCGGACAAGATTCCTGTTGCCACCCCCAACGCACCATCCGGCAGCCAGTTCAAAAGGGAGCTGACCATACCGGGAATGCGGCTTGTGATCTGTGTCAACAGCAAGCTGCCGCCGCTGAACACTTCCAAAATAGTCCCTGTGACCAGGGTGCGGGCTCCGTCCGGCATCCGGTTTGCCAACCCAACCAGCCAATCCTGGAGCACAGTCATCCCTTGCTCCACCGTGCTTTGCACATCGGGCAGTATTCCTGCCAGGGAACCCAGCTCCTTTACCGCCAACGCTCCCACCAAGGACAGCACCCCCGCCAATAAAATCAGCGTCAACGACACCCCCACACCGGCAGCAATTCCACGGGACACGTGCAGCCGCCTGACACCAAAACGGACAGCTGGCTCCGCCGCCAACGCCAGCAACGCTCCAATCAAAAAGGGCATAACCAGGGGCAGCAGGTATTTGATTCCTAACCAAATCGCCGCCAATATTCCCAGGACTATCAGGGTTTTCCGCAACGCACCGGACAAAAAACGCCCTCCTTTCTTCAACACAGGTCTTGCTTTTTATAAAATATATGGTACAATTTTCTTAGAAATATCCACACACTACGGACAAATGCAGGAGGTCGCCATGGCAAACACACCGAAATACTATATTGTAGAAGCATCTGCCCTACCCAAGGTTTTTCTGAAAGTGGCTGAAGCCAAGCGTCTACTCTCCACCGGCGAAGCTGCCACCGTTAACGAAGCCACGCAAATGACCGATATCAGCCGCAGTGCCTTCTATAAGTATAGAGATGTGGTGCTGCCTTTCCAAAATATGATGACCGGACGGATCATCACCTTCCAGCTGCTGCTGCAGGACGAGCCCGGCATCCTCAGTTCCATTTTGGAGATCTTTGCCGAGCACAAGGCTAACATCATCACCATCAATTCCATCGTTCCCACCAACGGCTGTGCGGTCGTTACCATCTCCGCAGAGACCACGGAAGTAGCCACCTCTTTGGACGAGCTTCTGCGTATTCTCCGTCAAGCCTACGGTGTGATCAAGGCCGACATTTTGGCCGGTTAAGCTACTATTTCAAAAGGCTGCTGCCCATGGGCAGCAGCCTTTTTTATTTTACCCGGGGAAGCTCCCGGCTATACTTAAAGGGATCTTAAGAATTTCCCCACTTTTATCTTAAAAAGATGCCTGCTATAATAAGCGTACATACAGAAAAGAGGGATCGCTATGTATAACATTTTGATTTGTGACGATCAGCCGGACATCGTCAACGCATTAAAAATATACCTCTCCCCGGAAGGCTACAATATTTTTGAGGCCTGTAACGGACAACGGGCTTTGGAGATCATCCAAAAGGAAGAGATCCACCTGATCCTGATGGATGTGATGATGCCCCAAATGGACGGCATCACGGCCACGGTAAAGATCCGGGAAATTTCCAATGCTCCCATCATTTTCCTTACCGCAAAATCTGAAACCGAGGATATGATTCTGGGACTGAATGTGGGTGGTGACGACTACATCACCAAGCCATTTGTTTCCGTGGAGGTACTGGCACGGGTACGCAGCCATCTTCGCCGCTATGCCCGTTTTGGCAGCATGCCGGAAAACAGCGGTGATATTACCGTAGGTCCTGTCACCATTAACGATACCGAAAAAACCGTCACGGTAGACGGTGAGCCGGTATCTCTGACCCCCATAGAGTACAGTATACTGAAGCTTTTGATGCTGACTCCCGGCAAGGTCTACTCCACCAAGGCTCTTTACGAAGCCGTGTGGAACGAAGCCCCCTTCGGTAGCGAAGGAGCCGTAGCCGTCCATATCCGCCACCTGCGGGAAAAAATCGAGATTGATCCCAGTAACCCCCGATACTTAAAGGTCGTCTGGGGACAGGGCTACAAAATGGAAGGAGGTAAATAACATGAAATATCATCCGCTTTTAAAGGGATTGGCCATTTTCCTTGCAGCCTGTATGCTGATCCTGTGTGCCGTCAGTGTTTTTGGGATCATTGTTCTAAGCAATAATGGTTTGTACACCAGTAACCTGCAGGACTATCAGGAATTTCACCAGGAAGAACACGCTATGATACTGGCTGATCATCTGTTGAACCGGTACACCGCCACAGTATTGGGACATTGTTCTCCGGATTCCCTTGCATACCTTAATTTTGATTTTACTGAGCAGACGCTGTCTGAATGGTATAGTTTGGATCCTGCGGGCTGGGATTATTCCATTAAGGATGCCAGTGGAAACATCGTAGAAGACAACTACTCCGCCCGCCTGCAGCGAAATGATACCTTTGTATATTCCTTCCACATGTCCTGCGACTATCCCGTGGAGGTAACCGGCGATGAACTGTATGAATTCAACAATTCCGGATATTCTCACCAGGACTACTACACCTGGGGCACGGAGGAAATCTATCTGTTCTATTACCAGTCTCCTGAGTACACCGTTACCATCCGGATGCTCCCCAATACGGTGATTCCGGACTTGGAACAGCTCTCCGGGTTGTATGAAGTCCGGTATTGGCTCATCGGCACTTTACTTGCAGGGCTTGTGATCTTTGCTTTGTGTGCTGTCTACCTTTGCTTTGCAGCAGGACGGTCTTCCGATGGCAGTTCTTTGAATCCCAAAGGGCTGAACCGGCTGCCTTTGGATCTTTATCTCATCGGAGCATGTTTGATCTGTGCCGGCGGCGTCTATGTTGCCTGTGAGGCATTGGACAACTGGCTTTGGAGGGACGGACTTGACTTGGGCATTCTTGTGCTGGCTTTGTGCCTGTTTTTAGCCGTTGCCGTTGTGGGTATTGCTTTTTGCTTTGCCGCTGCGGCACAGTTTAAAATGGGTAACGGCTGGTGGTGGAAAAACACGCTGATCGGCAGAATCTTCCGTTTCATCGCCAAATGCGTTCGCTCCCTGTTCCGTTTGCTGCCCCTGATGTGGCAATGGCTGCTCATCGGTGCCGCTATGGGCTTTTTCAGCCTGTTCTTCTTTTTCCTGCTAACTGTTGGCCGGGGTTTCTGGATCATTCCTTTCTTCCTGTCGCTGCTGGGCAACATTGTGCTCATCTGCTATGGAGCTTATGCCTTCGGTCTGCTCCAAAAGGGTGCAAAGCAAATGGCAGAGGGTGACCTGCACGCCAAAATTCCCACCCAGTATTTATTCGGTGCGTTCCGGGATTTTGCAGACCGGCTGAACGCACTTTCCGACGCTGCTACCGTTGCCGCTAAAAACGAGATGAAGGCCGAACGGATGAAGACCGAGCTCATCACCAATGTTTCCCACGACATTAAAACACCTCTGACCTCCATCATCAATTATGTGGATCTTTTAGAAAAGCCTCACACGGACGAAGAGGAAGTCCAGTATCTGGATGTGCTGAGCCGTCAATCCCAGCGGCTTAAAAAGCTCATTGATGATCTGATGGAAATGAGCAAAGCTTCCACCGGCAATATGGCCACCAACATCATTTCCCTGAATCTTGCAGAGGCTGTAAACCAGGCGTTGGGAGAATTTTCTGACAAGCTGGAGCAGGCACAGCTGACCGTTGTGTTCCGGCCGCCGGAGCAGCCCGTTATGGTGGAAGCCGACGGGCGGCTCACATGGCGGGTGCTGTCCAACCTCTTGAGCAATACCGTCAAATACGCTCTGCCGGGGACACGGGTCTATCTGGACATCAAGCAGGAAAACAGCAAAGTACTGCTGTCGCTGAAAAACATCTCCCGGGAGGAGCTGAATACCAGTGCCGACGAACTGACTGAGCGATTCGTCCGGGGCGATGCCTCCCGAAACACCGAGGGCAGCGGTCTTGGCCTGAACATCGCCAAGAGCCTTATGCAGCTGCAAAAAGGCAACCTGGATCTTTTTGTGGACGGTGACCTGTTCAAAGTCACCCTCACCTTCTTTGCTTAATAGAAAAACCCCGCAGCATAAGCATAAGCTGCGGGGTTTCTGTTTAATTTACCAAGTCGATCAGTTGTTCCTCTGTTATAGAGAATGGATAATTCTTAAGCTTGCCGGGGTCAGCCAAAAGCATACCGGCACCGGTTTTCAAAACTTCCTCCCGAACCTGTACGGTTCCCAGCAGGCAATTCATATATTGGCGGAATTGGGCAGTAGATTCAAAGCCCAAAATTTTTACCGCATCCAGTGCCTGCCCGGGGTCACCGTAGCTGTCCACGAAGCCCCCCAGGAACATGCCTACCGCTCTGCCGTGGGGAATATGCTCTTCATAAGTCACCGGATAGCTCATGCCATGGGGCAAAGAGGTGCCGGTGTGGGTAATGGCCATGCCGGCCACCATAGAGGCGTGCAGCATCAGGGAATAGTCTTCCTGTGTCAGCGTATCTGCCAGCAGTCTGTCCTTGAACTTCGCCCACAAGTACAGGCCTTCACGGCTGTATATCCGGTTCAATTGGTTGCTGTTGGCATTCAGGTAGCTTTCCAGCATGTGGGACAGGGCATCCACACAGGTATTGACCAGTCCGGTCCGAGGCATGGTTTTTAAGTACTTACAATCCAAAAGGGCCAGGGTAGGAAATATCTTGTGGCTGATACTCTTTTTTGTGCGTTGTCCGTGGCGGGTCAAAATGGCATAGGGTGTGACCTCAGAGCCGGTGCCGCAGGTGGTAGGAATGCACACGATCGGGTAGTGATCCAATGCTTTGGCAGTATATAACACATTTTCGTCTTCCTCCGGATTGTGGGCCATCATGGCGATAGCCTTGGAAGCATCCATGGGAGAACCGCCGCCGATACCAATGAACAGGTCAGCCTTTTCCTTTATGGCAATTGCACGGGCCTCCATCACTGTTTCCACCGAGGGATTTTCCTCCACCCGGTCAAAGAGAATATAGGGCATATTTCCCAACGCCTGCACCACATCCTCCAAAGCACCTGTCTTTTTGGCAGAGCTTCTGCCCGTGATGATCATGGCTTTCGTGCCCAAAGCGGTCACTTCTTTTCCGTGATTGCAGACACAGCCCGGCTCACTGTATACTTTTGTAGGCATATATAGCTGCATTCTGCGGCTCCTTTCACCTGTTTAACCGTTTTGCTGATTATCGCGATCCTGCAGATCCTGGAAATAGCCTGTATATTCCACATAGTAGCCGCTGTCCGGGAACAGATAATGATGCAGATCGATGAGGTAATCATCGGTCATGCTGGCAATATAGTCCACCACCAGCTGATTGGGCTCGGTCTGTTCATAAGGAACCTTGCGGGGATAGCGGGCCTGGTTTACATAATCTATATGATGGGTAAATACAGGAGAGTTGCGGTTGCCCTTCTGCAGATCCTCCAGCAGCTGATCGTATATCTCCTCCATCATGGGCTTGGCCATCATTTCCAGCTTTACACGACCCGGCTCGTTGCGGTAGATCATGGCGTAGTTCTCCCGCTTGTAGGACTGTACTGCCTGGAAATGTTTTTCGTCCAGCTTGATGTAGGGTTTGCCGTAGCTGTTTTCAATGATATTGACCACCAGGTTGTTGATGATCTCTGAGTTGACGGTGCCGATATCAGAGCTGGAAAAATCCCGTTTTTCCAGCATCCGAACCCTGGCAGCATCCTGCCGGTCCTTGCCCAGGTAAGCGATAATATCGGAAATTCGCACCACATTACCTTCCAAAGTGGAGGGCTGGATCTTGTTGGCGTAGCCGGGAATGGTGTAGCATTTTTCGATCTCCACATCGAACTGCTCAAAGCTGTCCATGGGAACAGGACGGTACTCGTCCAGCTCGATCTCGCCGTTGTGACCGGCAATACCTACCAGGGTCTGCAGCGTCAGATTCAAAGAGAATATCTGATCCAGCACTCGAACAGAGTGGATGTTGTGGTTAAAAAACCGGCCGGTATGCTTGTTGTACAGCTCACACAGAAAAACCTCGCCGGTGTGGGCAAAGGGCGTATGGCCGATGTCATGACCCAAAGCAATGGCTTCAATCAGATCCAAATTCAGATTCAATGCACGGCCAATGGTTCTTGCGATCCGGGACACCAGCTGAACATGAAGGCTTCTTCTTGTGATGTCATCATTTTTGATCAGAGAGAATACCTGGGTTTTGTCTGTATATCGGTTGTAGTAGGGGCTGTACATGATCCGGTCAATGTCCTTGGCAAACTTGGGTCGCCAAACCGGAACAGGCTTCATATTGCTGTGGCGGCGAACGGCCATGTTGTCCGGAAAGGCCCGGTCTGCATAGGAGCGGCTTCTTTTTTCGTATTCGATCTGCTCGGAAAGAGCGTCGGAAAGTCTTTCTTTGGCCATGGTGACACCTCCGTTTTATTTTATAAAAGTATGGCATAGTGCGGCGGCATTATTCCCGCCACATATTTTGTACCTTTTATCATATCATATCTAAGAAAAATTGCAAGTTAAAAGAGCGAATCTTTCCAATTTCTCGGTAAGATTCGCTCCTTTTTTCAAATTAGTCACCTTTATTTGCAAGAGATGCAACAAGGCTATACATTTCCTTCTCGCTGCGGACATTATGGGCTTTGTTGATAATTGCTTGCTTCTCATCTTCGGTCATAGCGGAATAGGCGTTCATTGCCAGCTGGTTCATAGCCAGTGCCATGCAGAAGCCAATGGGAACTTTATAAAAATCCATATTTGTTCCTCCTTCTTTTTTATGCTGCTGCGTCCAACATGTTTTCAATGAAGATGCCATATCCCGTTGTGGGGTCGTTCACTAGCACGTGGGTGACGGCACCGATGAGTTTGCCGTGCTGGATGATGGGGCTACCGGACATACCTTGAACGATGCCGCCGGTGGCAGACAGCAATGCCGGATCCGTGACTCTCAACAGCATATTCCGGCCCTCCGGGGCGGCGTTGGGATAGATTTTCAAAATTTCCACAGAATACTCCTGTACCAGATCGCCCTGCACCGTGGAGCGGATCGCCGCCGCCCCAGTATGAATCTCATCTGCCGATGCCGTGGGCAGTGTTTCCCCTTTCCAGCCGGTTGGTGCTGTTCCAAAGATCCCCTGGCTTGTATTTTGGGAAAGCGTACCAATTGGCAGCTCGTCCGCCAGTGTTCCCATAAGCTGTCCGGGATTTCCCACCGCACCCTTTTTCACCGACAATACCGCAGCTCGGTAGACCTTACCCTGCTCCATTTTCAACAGTTCCCCTTCCGGAGTATTGACTCCATGACCCAAAGCACCGAATGCATTGGTCTGGGGGTCATACCAGGTCACCGTTCCCACACCGGTGACGCCCTGCTTTAAATACACGCCCAGCTTTGGTCCATCCGAAGTGACCTGAGGATGGATCGTCAGCTGACTGGTTTTTCCGTCACGCTCTACGGAAAGATCCACCGTCCCGTCAGAACGCTCCAATGCGTAATGCACATCCTGTGCCGTTGCGATGGATGTACCGTCAATGGAAATGATCCGGTCTCCAACCTGCAGGCCCTCCTGTCGGGCGGTCATTCCCAGCACATCATCAAATGCTGTGATGGTCACGCTGCCGTCTGCCAGCTCGATCCCAATAACCTCTCCCACCGGGATCAGTGACTGTGCCAATACACTTTGCGTCAATAATAAAATACACACAAGGAAAAAACCTGTGCATCTGAAAATTCGCTTCATTTTCTGCCCTCCCATTTCTTTCGCGTCCGGTTTTAATATTCCTCAGCAGGTCCAATGTAACCGATGCAAAAGTCGAAAAAACAGGGCACTTGTGGGGAATCTGTAAATTTTTGAAAAAGGATTGCCTTTGGCCTATTTATTTAGTAATATAGCAGCACATAACGCAAAAGCCGGAGGAACATAGCATGAAAAACACAGATTACAATTCCCTGACCATCCAGCTGCAAAGTCTTATTAAGGATGTGCCGTATGAAACGGCAAATTTTGCCAACGCCGCAGCTTTGATCTGGCAGAATATGGATGACATCAACTGGGCAGGCTTTTATTTTATGACCGACGGGATGCTGGTGCTGGGCCCGTTTCAGGGCAAGCCCGCCTGCACCCGTATTGCCGTAGGTCGTGGTGTCTGCGGTACTGCCGTCCAGGAGGACCGCACCCAGCTCGTCCCCGATGTCCACGCATTTCCCGGACATATCGCCTGCGACTGTGCCTCCCGTTCTGAGATCGTCGTCCCCATCCACAAAGGCGGCCGCGTCTACGGTGTGCTGGACATTGACAGCCCGGAGCTTGACCGCTTCAGCCAGGCCGACCGGGACGGCTTGGAGCAGGTCGTGCGTATTCTGGAAGAAATGCTGACCCGCCTGTAAACCGCTCTCTTACCTATTGACAGTATAGGTAAATAGTGGTATATTACCTATGAAAGCAATAGGTAAAACATTGGAGGTATCATACCAATGAAAGTATATGCAGATAACGCCGCCACAACAAAAATCAGCCGTCATGCCCTGGACGCCATGATACCCTGTTTTGAAGTCGTTTACGGCAATCCCTCCAGTCTCCACTCCGTAGGTCAGGAGGCTAAGGAGGTCATGGATAAGGCCAGAGAAACCGTTGCCCGCTGCCTGGGCTGTGAGCCCCGGGAGATCATCTTTACCTCCGGCGGCAGCGAAGCCGACAATCAGGCCATTATCTCCGCCGCCCGTTTTGGTGCACGAAAAAACAAAAAGCACATCATTTCCACCGCCTTTGAGCATCATGCAGTGCTCCATACGCTGAGCAAGCTGGAAAAGGAAGGTTATGAAGTCACATTGTTGGATGTGCGGAACGGTCATAATGTCACCGCCCAGCAGGTTAAGGACGCCATTCGCCCGGACACCTGCCTTGTGACCTGTATGTACGCCAACAACGAGATCGGCTCCGTTCTGCCCATTGCCGAAATCGGTGCTGTCTGCAAGGAGGCCGGTGTCCCATTCCATACGGATGCTGTTCAGGTTGCAGGCCACCTGCACATTGATGTAAAGGCACAGAACATCGATATGCTCAGCCTGTCCGGCCACAAGTTCCACGGACCCAAGGGCGTGGGTGCCCTGTATGTCCGCCGCGGCTTCCCTCTGGCCAATATTATCGAGGGCGGTGCACAGGAGCGTGGTAAGCGTGGCGGTACAGAGAATCTCCCCGGTATCGTTGGTTTGGCCGCAGCTTTGGAGGATGCCTGTGCCAATATGGATGCACATAATGCCAAGGTCACGGCTATGCGGGACAAGCTCATCGCTGGTCTGAGCAAGATCCCCCATTGTGCGTTAAACGGCGACCCGGTAAACCGTCTGCCCGGTAATGTCAGTTTCTGCTTCGAGGGCATTGAGGGTGAATCCCTGCTGCTTCTTTTGGACGCCAAGGGTATTTGTGCTTCCTCCGGCTCTGCCTGCACCTCCGGCTCTTTGGATCCCAGCCATGTGCTGCTGGCCATCGGCAGAGTGCATGATGTGGCCCACGGCTCCCTGCGGCTTTCCTTAAGCCACTATAACACAGACGAAGAGATCGACCACATCCTTGCCGTTGTGCCTGAAGTGGTGCAGCTGCTGCGGAACATGTCCCCTGTCTGGCGTGACCTGCAGAACGGCAAGAGAGCATATATTCTTTGATAGGAGATAAACATTATGGCACTGTACAGTGAAGTTGTTATGGATCATTTTACCCACCCCCGGAATGTTGGCGTTATCGAAAACGCCGACGGCATCGGTGAAGTGGGCAACGCCAAGTGCGGCGATATTATGAAGATCTATCTGAAAATTGAAAACGACATTATTGTGGATGTAAAATTCGAGACCTTTGGCTGCGGAAGTGCCATCGCTTCCTCTTCCATGGCCACAGAGATGATCAAGGGAAAGTCCATTCAGGACGCCATGGCTCTTACCAACAAAGCCGTTGCTGAGGCTTTGGATGGTCTGCCCGCCCACAAAATGCACTGCTCCGTTCTGGCAGAAGAGGCTATTAAGTCCGCACTGAAGGACTACTATGACAAGAACGGCATTCCCTATGACAAAAAGCTGTTCCCCGATTGTGAGAATTGTGCTCACTGCCACGAGTAAGCTATGATCGTATCAACGAAGGGGCGATACGCCCTGCGGGTGATGGTTCAGTTTGCCCTTCGGGGCAACGACGGCTACATCCCCTTGAAAGAGATTTCCGAGGCCGAGGGTATCAGCCAAAAATATTTGGAATCCATTATGACCACCCTGTCCAAGGCAGGCTTTGTGGATGCGGTCCACGGCAAAGGCGGCGGCTACCGTCTGAACCGGAAGCCGGAGGAATACACCGTGGGAAGCATTTTGAAGCTGACAGAAGGCAGCCTTGCCGCGGTCTCCTGCACCAGTCAAGGTCCTGCCGCCTGTTCCCGCAGTACATGCTGTCAGACCAAGCCCATGTGGGAAAAGCTGGATAAGATGATCGATGAATTTTTTGAAGGCATCACCCTTGCTGACCTGTTGGAAGAAACATAAAAACTGCCGGTTCATACGAACCGGCATTTTTTATTATTCAGGTTTCTGATAATCGTCATTCCAGGGCAGCTTCTGCGAAGCAGGCTGAGCCTTAGGCTCTTCCGGCGGCTGCATACGCAGCTCATCGTAGGCAACGGCAAAGGTAGTCTGCACATAAGCGTAGCTCCGCCAATACACCGCCAACTGGATCAAACAGCCCAGGATGTAGCTTATGATCCATAAGGCATCCGCAGACAGGGGCAGCTCAACACCCATGTAACCCAGCAGAGAATCGGAATACATGACCAGACCGGACAATGCAGCCAAAGCATAAAACCACCAAAAGCTCAGATCCAGGCGGAACAGCTCCATTCTGTGGTGTCTTGTCATGCGGCTGCTGCCCAATAATGCCATCAAGGCACCTGTTCCGGGTCGATCCATGACGATGAACTGAGCCATACGGAAACGGTAGTGTAAAACCAATGCCAGCACCATAAACAGCACACCCATGATCACCAAAGCCGGCAAAAACATTTTCAGCAATGCATCCGGACTCATGGCCTCCAGTGCGGCGTATGCCCCGTCCAGGTCACCATTTTCTGCAAAGGACAGGAGCATTTCCTGCATAGGTGCGGAAAAGGGCGTGATGGCGTAAATAAATCCACCTGCATACATGCTGATAAAGCCGGCACCCATAAACACCGCACCTTCCAGCAGATACAACCGCAGCACCGGACCAAAACGCCGGAAACCC